>NZ_JBICZB010000034.1:0-80223 GCF_043201815.1 Kitasatospora sp. NPDC048296 | reverse complement strand
CCCCCCACCCCCCCCCCCCCACCCCCCACCCCCCCCCCCCCACCCCCCACCCCCCACCCCCTTGCCCGCCGCCGCTTCGGCTCAGCCGAAGCGGCGGCGTTGCTTCCAACCTCTGAGGCCCGCGCTGATGGACGTATGGACGTAAGGAATTGGAAGGCCCGCGCCCCAGGGAACTGGGGCGCGGGCCGAAGAATGAAGACGCCTCTGCCGTCGGTAGGGGCAGAAACGAGGTAACCCCAGGTGAGATGCTCAGTGAGCAGGGTCTACCGGGGCGAAGTAGTCACGGAGCATCTCCGTCGTCCACGCGGGTTGGCGCACTTCTCCGCGTGGGCCGAACTCCTCGAACCAGGGCTTCACTTCGAGGACTGGCGTGCCTTCGATGGCGTCTAGGTCCTCGACGTGCAGGTCGAGTCCGTCGACCTTGACGAGTCGGCAGCGGGAGGACCCGAGCCAGTTGATGCGCCGCATGTTCCGGTGGCCGAACACGCCGACCTCGGGCCAGTCCGGGTTGTCCCGGGGGCGGCGCGCGCCGAAGTTCAGGTCGGCCGGGTCGGTCTTGTGGAACCGGAAGATCACGTCGAGGTGGGAGAACTCCTCCAGCCCCTTCGTCGCGTCGAGCGGAAACCTGTCGCCGTCGAGCCGGATGATGGCACGCGTCCCTCCCCAATAGTCGTCGGTCGGTTCCGTACGGCCTCCCACAACATGCCCGAGCGCTTCCACGCTGAAGATCTCACCCACGTGCTTCCCCTCCTGTGAACGGACCGCGCCAGGACGGCGGGTCAGATGGTGGCTGCCAGGTATTCGGCGGCGATCCTGTCGACGGCGTCGATGGCCTGCACCTTCCGTCCGCGATAGGGCGACAGCGCACTGCGGATACTTAAGGCGATGTCGCGGGTACGGGCGGAGCGGACCGTCTGCATGGCGTCGAGCGACCGGGACCAGATCGTGCAGGCTTCCTCGATCGAGTGTTGCCGGGCCTTCACGAGGCCCAGGTAACCGAGGGTCACCGCGTGAGTCCTGGTGAATGAAGAGGCCTTACGCGTCGCCACGCTGCGCTCGAACTCCTTCGCCGCACCTTCCAAGTCGCCGAGGTCGCGGAGCGCCGACGCTGTCTCATGCGCCAGGGAAGCCTCGCCGAAGAAGAACACCCGGGCCGGTTCGTCGTCGCCGGGCGAGGCCGCGGACAGATCGCGCTCGGCCTGAAGAAGCGCGGCGTTCGCCTCCGCGGCGCGCCCCGCAGCGGCGAGAGCGCGTGCGTGGACGACGCCGAGCAGGGACCGTTCGCGAGGGCTGGCGAGCCGGTACCGGCTGCCGGCCATGGATGCCTCGGCGACCGTGACGGCATGGTGCGGCTTTCGGAGGTCGACTGCCTGGTGGGCCATGGCACGCAGGACGTGGCCGGCCATCGCGGGGTCGTCGGCCTCGGCCGCCAGCTTCACGGCGACGGTGTAGTAGTGCTGGGCGGTGGGGTGCTCGCCGTTGTCGAACGCCGTCCACCCTGCCAGGTAGGCGAGTTCGGATGCTGCGGAGAACATGTCCCGCCGAATCTGGTCGGAGGAGAAGGTGCCCTGGAGGAACTCTCCGACGTCCGTGAGGAGGTACTGTGCGACCGCCGTGCGCCCGTGTCCGCCGCCACGGCGCTGGTCGAGCTGGGAGAACAGCCCTGCCATCTCTCGGACGGCGTCCACATCGGCCTGACCGGCGCGGCGTTGTGTGATGCCGCGACTCTCCGTTCGGGCCATGTGGTCCCACCAACTGTCGGGAGGGATATTCAGCGCTCCGAGAGAGTACGTGAGCGTGCGGAGGAGCTGTCTGCGTTCCACGTCAACGTCGATCCGTCCAAGAGCTGCCAGGGCTCTCAGCGTATCCAAACCCCAGTCGCGTAGATCCGGTTGCTCGTCTCCGAACCCCATCGTTGACAGGGTGACGTCACGGTTCAGCCAGGTGGTGAGCACCTGCGCGAGGTACTGCGGGATGTTCCCGGAGGGCACGACGCCTTGGCGGACCCACTGAGTGACGGATGCCCGGCTCGGTCGTGCCGGATCATTGCGGCTGGCCGCGACGGCGCACAAAGCCCGGGCGAGGGCTTCGTTCGGTCGGCCTGTTTCCCGGATGAGCTGGCCCAGCCGTTCATTGGGCTGGCGGGTACGCCCCATGGGGGTCTCCTGGCGATGCCGTTTAACCGGCTTAACAGCGGAAGGTAGCCAGCACCTTACTCCCAGCCAACTTGGGCGGTTTGCTGTTCGTGCAAGGCCGTCATAGGCCGCACTGCGAATGTTCCGTCATGTTCGGGCAGCAGTAGGGACGTTCTCCCGACAGCCCGGACCCCGAGTGAGTGAGGCGTCCGCATGGAGCCTGGATCACACATCATCACGACGAGGTTCCCCGCTGAACGGGAACGGATCGGCGAGCTCCGCTGCTGGGCCCGGACGGCCGTGCCGCTGTTGGGTCTCGGCTTGGACGGCCGGCAGCGCGGTGACGTGCTGGACGACGTGGAGCTCATCCTGTCCGAACTCGGCACCAACGCTGTCCTGCACGGATGCGGCGGCGACCAGCCGGACCTGAGACTGACCGCCTCTCTGGCGTATGCCCCGGGTGTGCTGCGAGTGTCCGTGACCGACCCGGGCGGCGGCAGGCCCGAGTTCCGGTCGGTGAGTGACGAGGCGACCTGTGGACGCGGCCTGAGGCTGGTCATGGGGGTCGTGTCTCGGTTCGGTGTCGAAAGCCTTACCGAGGGTGGCAAGGAGATCTGGTCCGAGATCGAGCTGCCCGATCCGGTCCGGCCGGCGGCCGCCGTGGTCGAACGGATCGGGCAGTGGAGCGGGATGCTGCGCTCGGACACCGCCGCGCGGGAGCTCCGGCCCCGGCTGCCCAGAGCGGGGAAGAGCGGTCCGCTCTTCCCGGCACGGACCGGACCGGCCGGCCGCCCCGTCCATTCGCTCACTCCGCACCCGAGGATCGCGCCGTGAGCGTCGGAGCGCGCACCGGGACGCTACTCAAGACCACCACCCCGGCCCGCAGGCTGGACGTCGCGGCCTCCTTCGAGGCCCTGACACAGGCCTGTGCTGTCACGGCCGCCGACGTGCGGCGGGCCGAGCTGGTCAGCGACAGCCCGAACCACCTCTGGTCGTTGCCCGCCTCGCGCGCACTCGCCATCGTGCACTCCGGCCCGGACGAGGCCCGGGCGCTCATCAAGGGCGCGCACTTCCTTCGGCAGCAGCATGTCGCCGTGACCTCCCCCTGGAGCGCGGATGTCCACGTGTCCGCAGACGGCAGGGCCGTGACCTTCTGGCAGGATCCTGGGAAGCCGAGCCCCGACACGTCCCTGTCCGCATGGGTGACCGCCCTCGTACACCGGATCGATCTGAGGATGGTTCCGTGGCTCACTGAGCATGACCCGTTCGGCAGACTACTGGACGGTTTGGACGACGCTCCGCTGAACGATGCGGCCCGCTGGTTCTTGCGTGAGCGCGCGGCCCAGTTGCGTGAGGAGTGGGACGACCTCGACTGGCCGACACCGGACGCCGTCATCCTCGGTGCCCTCCGCATGGTCCCCTGTCACGACGACGGAGTCCACGTCGGGCTCCTGCTGCGCCGTCCGCTCCAATGCGGTCACCGGGAGTGGGACTTGGTCGCCGCCCGCTGGCGCTCCGAGCAGCTCATCGGCTCGCGCGAGGACCACAGGACCTACGCCGACACCTACCTCTCGTACGAGGACCAACCCCTGGAGCGCCCCTACATCGGCGCCTGGTCCGGCTACCAGGTCGTGCGCGACCTCATCGTGCTCACCGAGGTGATGGAGACGGTGCGCCGCGCTCACCTCGACGCCCACTCCCGCCGGCAGGCCGCCCACCGAGTGGCGTGCCTGCGTGGAGCCCACCGAGTCCCCTGGAACTGGGGGCAGCGATGAACCGACCAAGGAATGGAGTTCGTATGGAAGTGAGTCGAGGAGCCTTCGTCACCCTCGACGGTCTCAGCGCGAGCGGGAAGACCACCGTCGCCCCGCTGGTCGCCGCGTTCGTCAACGGCGTTCACCTTACGGACGGGGCATTGCCGACGTTCCCCCGCATGCGGGCGGAAGTCGACGCCGCCGGCATCCTGTCGGCGCGGTTCCATTGGTGGATGATGGCCAACCACATCAAGTCCGAGAAGGCCCGGGCGCTCGTTGAGGCCGGTCGAACAGTGGTGGTCGAGTCCTACTTCCCGCGCACCATCGCCACGCACAGGGCGATGGGGCACGACTGCGTACCGGAGTACCCGAGCGAGGCCCTCGTTCCGGACGTGCCGATCCTCCTGGGAGTGGACGAACGCGTCCGTCAAGAGCGGCTCCATCGGCGCTCCGAACGAGGGATGCTGACGTACTGGCACCAGCGGGAGGAGCCGAACGTGGCGGAAAGCTCCCGCGTGTACCGGGAGTTCGGTCTGCTGCCGGTGGACGGCACCGACCGCACGCCCGAGGAGGTGGCACGGGGCATCGCCGATATCGTGCGCGCGCATGCCCGTACCGCATTGAGGAAGGAAACTCCCCATGACCACGACTGAGTTCGAGGCGAAGATCCTCAACATCGAGCCGGAGACGATGCGTGCTCGCCTGGCCGAAGCCAGCGCCGAGCACCTGCGTGACCGATTCCAGCGCCGCTATGTCTATGACATCCCCGGCCGACCGGGTGCGTGGGTCCGGCTGCGTGACACCGGTTCCGACGTCACCCTGTGCGTCAAGGAGATCCACTCCGACGCGATCGACGGCGTCACTGAGACGGAGACGAGCGTCGGCGACTTCGACGCCATGAACACGCTCCTCGGCAAGCTCGGCTACCAGCCGAAGGCGTACCAGGAGAACCGCCGGTCCTCCTGGACGCTGGGCGGCGCGGCCATCGAGATCGACCACTGGCCGCTGATCCCCCCGTACCTGGAGATCGAGGGCGACAGCGCCGAACACGTCCACGCGACCGCGCTCGCGCTGAAGCTCCCCTTGGAGGAGCTGACCAGCGAGAACACGACCAAGGTCTACCGCCGGTACGGGATCGATATCGAGGCGATCCCCCGGCTCACGTTCGAGTGACAGGAGACGAACCTTGTCAGCAACCAACCGTCCGGCGGTCAGGGTCGTCCGCGACAGGACCATCCGCATCAAGGTGATCGACGACTGCGGATTGGCCTGCACGTTCTGCCACAACGAGGGAACGCCCGTCACCGCCGACCACCGAGGCCGCACCGAGCTGCCCTTCGCGGCCGGTCCGGGCAGGACCGGCCGCGTATCGATCTACAGCGAGACGAACGGCGTCGCCTTCCTCGCCGCGAGGATGGCGCCGGACCTGCCGTTCCGGCGGGCGGTGCGAACCGTGGCGAGGGCGTTCGACGCCGACGAGGTGCACCTCACGGGCGGCGAACCCACCCTCCACACGGAGGTGTCCGCACTGGTCGCCTCGCTCACCGGCATGGGCCTGAGCGTCGGCATGACCAGCAACGGGGAGCGCGGACGGCAGGTGATGGCGGAGTGCTCGGCGGCTGGTCTCAACCGGGTCAACGTCTCGGTCTTCGGCACCACCGCCGAAGAACTCCGGGCTGTTCAGTCCGAGCGTTTCAGGTCGGCTGGTCTGGCCGAGACGAAGATCCGCGCGGCAGAGCAGACGATCCGGGCCGCAGTCTCCAACGGCGTGAAGGTCTCGGTGAACATCGTCGTTCCCGGAATGGCCCACGTGGGCCGGGTCGTCAACCTGGTCGAGTCGTTCGGCCAGTTCGCGGACGTGCGGATGCTCACCAGCATTCAGGACGGGCCGGAGTCGGTCGCGGCGATCTCCGCAGTGCTGGCTCGTGTCGGTGCGGAACCGGTGCTTCGGACGTTCACCGCCGGTACCTCCGATGAGCGCACCCTGTACCGGGCGCTCGGCAGCCGGGCCGTCTACGTCAAGCGACTGCTGCCCGTGCGGCTCCCCGACACCTGCGCCTCGTGTCGATTCAACAACGACACGGACTGCGAGGAGGGCTACTACGGTATCCGCCTCTACCTCACCGATCAGGGGGAGTACATGGTGGGTGTCTGCATCCAGCGGATGGACCTCTGCGTTCCCGTGGCCGAGCTGCCGAAGAGCGGAATTGTGGAAGAGGTGCAGGCCTTCAAGGACGCCGAAGTTCGGAGGCTGACAAGCGAGTACGGTGCCGCTGCTTGACCGGGGCGGAGCGCGGTGGGTGTCGCCGACCGCCAGAGGGCTGGGCTCGCCAACACCCTGATCATGTCGATGGACAGGTGGCTGCATAGGAAGTCGATACGGCCGACTTCGTGCACGGGAAGGGGCAGACGGGAGTGCTCTGCTGAAGCCTTTCGAGACTTCACTCACCCGTACGAACATCCGGGTGCCGGCTGCGTCATCGGGCGTCCGCGAAGTGCGGCGAGCGCACTATGGGCTGACGATGGCCGAGGGGGTCAAAGGGGCGGTCGAAAGGGCGAAATCCCACCGCCTCAACCCATGATCATCTGCAGAAAGGGCAAGTCATGACGTCAGTCGCAGAAGGCACTGCGGAAACGAAGACGGCCGAAGCCCAGGAGGAGTCCGCCATCCCGCTCCTGCTCGCGACCCTGCTGGCCCGGCGCGGGGAGCACAGCGAGGAAGGCGAAAGCATCATCGAGCACCCGCTCCTGCTGGCTGCTCTGGCCCGCCGCCGTCACGAGGAGGGTGGCGAGTCCCTCTTCGAGCACCCGCTCCTGCTGGCTGCTCTGGCCCGCCGCCGTCACGAGGAGGGTGGCGAAAGCATGATCGAGCACCCGCTCCTGCTGGCCGCCCTCATGCGCCGCCGCCGCAGGGAGGGTGGCGAAAGCATCATCGAGCACCCCCTCGTACTGGCCGCCCTCATGCGCCGCCGCCGCGAGGAGGGTGGCGAAAGCATCATCGAGCACCCCCTCGTACTGGCCGCTCTCATGCGCCGCTAGGAAGCACCGCGAAAAGGGTCCTGCACTCCTGCGGCCGTACCGGTCGGCCCGGGAGTGCGGGCCCTGCCCCGTCAACCCGAGTATCCGAGGAGAGCAGCATGCCAGCCGAGTCCGGCGAAGGGCCAGAACGGGATCCCGTGCAGGCATTTGTCGATGAAGCGTTCGAGGAAATGATGCGGGAGATGGGGATCCCGCAGAAAACCGCAAAAAAATACGGCAAGGACCCACTCGTGGCGGCCCTGATCGAGTCTGCCGTGGCGACCATGGCTCAGCCGGCATCCCCCCAGGTGTCAGAACTCGAGCGGATGCTGTTCGCCCAGGCCCTCGCCACTGCGCTGGCGGAAGCTCTCGCACCCGTGCTCGCGGAGTCCCTCTCCGCCGAGATCGTAAAGGTTCTGAACCGTCGCCTCGATCCCAAAGCCGGCAGCACGGAGTCGGCCACTCGCCACAGCGGCCGCAGTGCGGGTCAAGGAACCAGCGCCACGCCGCAAGGCACGTCGCCAACCCAATCCCCATGACCTTCGATACCGAGTCTCGGGTGGCGACGGCGGAGGCGGACAAGCCAAGAACCCGCCGTCGTGTGATGCCGGACCCCGGGCCCGCGCGTCGTCGCGACGTGCGGGCCCTTCCTCACGTTCAGCGCGCGGTCAGGGCCTCCAGGACGCGGTCGAGGGAGGTGCCGAGGCCCCAGCGGGTGGAGAGGTGTTCGAGGGTCATCGGGTCGAGCGGCTCCTGGGGGAGGGCCGGGTCGAAGTCGGGCAGCGGGGCGTCCTGGGCCACCCGGACGACGGTGGGGGCGACGTCGAGGTAGGGGGCGCCCTCGACGATGTTGCGGCGGCGGGCCGGGGTGAGCTTGGAACCCACGTCCAGCGCCGCGGCGCGGATGGCCGCGAGGTCGCCGTACTCGTTGATCAGCTGGGCGGCGGTCTTCTCGCCGATGCCCTTGACGCCGGGCAGGCCGTCGGACGGGTCGCCGCGCAGGGCGGCCATGTCGGCGTACTGGGCGCCGCGCACGCCGTACTTCTCCAGCAGCAGCGCGTCGTCGGTGACCTGCAGGTTGCCCATGCCCTTGACCGGGTAGAGGACGGTGATCCGCCGGGCGTCGTCGACCAGCTGGAACAGGTCGCGGTCGCCGGTGACGATCTGCACCGGGCCCTCGGCGCGGGCGGTGAGGGTGCCGATCACGTCGTCGGCCTCGTAGCCGGGGGAGCCGACCCGGGCGATGCCGAGGGCATCGAGCACCTGCTCGATCACCGGGACCTGCGGGGCCAGCGTGTCGGGCACCTCCTCCTCGCCGTCCTCGGCGGCTTCGGCGACCCGGTGGGTCTTGTAGGAGGGAACGAGGTCCACCCGCCACTGGGGGCGCCAGTCGGCGTCCATGCAGGCGACGAGTTCGTCGGGGCGGTGGTCGTGGACCAGCCGGGCGATGAAGTCCAGCAGGCCGCGGACGGCGTTGACCGGCTCACCCTGCGGGGAGCGCAGGGTGTCCGGTACGCCGAAGTAGGCCCGGAAGTACAGGCTGGCGGAGTCGAGCAGCATCAGTCGCGGTGCGGTCACGTGTCAGATCATGCCGCACCGCGACGACGAAGAGCGGTCTCAGTGCTCGTGCGGGCCGGCGCGGTGCACCGGGCCGTGCGCGTCGGCGCAGTGTTCGGCGGCCGAATCGCCCGGGGCGGCGATCTGGAGCAGCGCGCCCGCATCGTCCTCGCCGACGTGGTCGACCTGGAGGGTGCTGTGGGTGATGCCGTACTCCTCGGCCAGCCGGCGCTGCAGCGAGCGCCGGACGGCGTGGCAGTCGCCGCCGGGGGTGACCAGGATGTGGGCGGACAGGGCCGGCTGGTTGGAGGTGATCTCCCAGATGTGCAGGTCGTGGATCTCCTCGACCAGCGGCTCGGCGACCAGTCGGTCGGCCACCGTGTCCGGGTCGATCCCGGCGGGGGCGGCCTCCAGGAAGATCCGTCCGGAGTCGCGGACCAGCCCGATGCCGGCCTTGAGCATCAGCGCGACCACGATCAGCGAGGCGATCGCGTCGGCCCGGGCGAAGCCGGTGGTCAGCATGATCGCACCGGCGACGGCGGTGGCGATGAAGGCGTACAGGTCGGTGAGGACGTGCTGGAAGGCGCCCTCGACGTTCAGCGAGCTGCGGTTGGCCTTCGACATGCACCAGGCGGCGGCCAGGTTGACCACGATCCCGATCAGCGCGGTGATCAGCACCAGCGAGCCGGTGACCGCGGGCGGCTCGATCAGCCGGGTGATCGCCTCGTAACCCAGCCAGGCCGACAGCACCAGCAGCGTCACGCCGTTGGCCTGCGCGGAGAGGATCTCGGCGCGCTTGAGCCCGTAGGTGTAGCCGCCGCGGGCCGGGCGGGCGGCGAGTCGCATGGCGACCAGGGCCAGCACGATCGAGGCGGCGTCGGTGAGCATGTGCGCCGCGTCGGAGATCAGGGCCAGCGACTGGGCGGCGAAGCCGACCACGACTTCGCCGGCCATGAAGACGACGATCAGGGCGAGGGCGCTGACCAGCCAGCGGCGGTCGGCGTCGGCGGAGACGCCGTGCGAATGGCCGCCGTGGCCACCGTGTCCGTGTCCGCCATGTCCGTGCCCGTGCCCGTGCCCGCCGTGTCCGTGCCCGTGCCCGTGCCCGCCGTGTCCGTGCGAGTTCTGGTGGTCATGCGCATGATCATTGTGGGAACGCTCGTGCCCGGCCATCGAAGTCCTCTCTGGACGCACGGGTGGAGGTGACGCGGTGCGATCGCCCCGCACTCGAAGTGAACCGCAGAATCGACAAAGATCCAAAGGCTGTACTGGTGACCGTTGTCGTTGCCGTTCAGTCGGCACCCGATTGCCGCTCACATGCCTCGCGTCGGCCCGGCCCGTGGGCGGGTTGCCCGCGGCATGTGCCCAGGTCAGGGCCGCGATCTGCGGTCACCTGAACGGGTGAGGCGAGCTTGCGCGGCCATGTGCCGGTCCGCGACGATCACGGCCCGTGAAGATCGCTACCGCGGACTCCCTCCGCTGGCTCTCCGAACTCGAACCGACCGCCGAAGAGTTGATGAGCCGCCATCTCGCGACGTCCCGCGAGTGGTTCCCGCACCAGTACGTCCCCTGGAGCCTCGGCCGGGACTTCGACGGCCCGCTCGGCGGCGAGCCCTGGCACCCGGAGCAGTCCGCGCTCGCCCCGGCCGTGTGCTCCGCCCTGGTCGTCAACCTGCTGACCGAGGACAACCTGCCCGGCTACCACTGGATCACCGCCAGCCGGACCTCCCGGGACGGCGCCTGGGGCGCCTGGCTGCACCAGTGGACCGCCGAGGAGGACCGGCACGCCGCCGCCCTCCGCGGCTATCTGCACGCCGCCCGCGCCGTCGACCCGGTCGCCCTGGAACGCGCCCGGATGGTCCACCTCGGCACCGGCGGGGTCCCCGAGCCCGACGGACCCCTCGGCGTGATCGCCTACGCCGCCGTCCAGGAACTCGCCACCCGGGTCAGCCACCGCAACACCGGGCGGCTCAGCGGCGACCCGGTCTGCGAACGGCTGGTCGCCCGGATCGCCCAGGACGAGAACCTGCACATGATCTTCTACCGGGAACTCCTGAGCACCGCCCTGGAGTTGGACGCCGACCAGGTGCTCGAAACGCTCGACGCCACGATCCGCGACTTCGCCATGCCGGGCCAGGCCATGCCCGGCTTCGGCCGGATGGCCGCCGAGATCGCGGTGGCCGGCGTCTACGACCTGCGGGTGCACCACGACGAGGTGCTCGTCCCGCTGCTGCGCGCCCTCAAGGTGAACGACCTGACCGGGCTCGGTCCCGCCGGGGAGCGGGCCCGCGACCGGATCACCGCACACGTCGAGTGGACCGACGCCCGGGCCGCCCGCTTCGTCGAACGCCGCGCCCAGGCCCTCGCCGTCCGCGCCCGCCGGGCCGGCGCCTCCCAGGACCCCACGAACAGGACCCCCATGACCATCACCACGGCCGGCACCAGCGCCGCCGACATCGCGTTCCACTACGACCTGGGCAACGACTTCTACGCCCTCTGGCTGGACGAGACCCTCGCCTACACCGCCGCCAAGTGGGACGGCATCCCACGCGGGGAACCGGACGCCACCGCACTGCTCCGCGCCCAGCGGGCCAAGCTCGACCACCACCTCGACCTGGTCGGCGCCCGCCCCGGTGACGGCCTGCGGCTGCTCGACGTCGGCTGCGGCTGGGGCGCCATGCTGGAGCACGCGGGCCGCGACAGCCGGATCGGCGAGGCCGTCGGGCTGACCATCTCCGCCGCCCAGTACGACTACCTCACCGCCCGCGCCCTGCCCGGCGCCGAACCCCGGCTGGAGAGCTGGGAGGACCACGTCCCCGCGCGGCCGTACGACGCCATCGTCTCGATGGGCGCCTTCGAGCACTTCGCCACCGCCGGGATGACCAGGGCCGAGCGGCTCGGCGGCTACGCCCGCTACTTCGAGGCCTGCCACCGCTGGCTGCGCCCCGGCGGCCGGATGTCCCTGCAGACCATCGCCTACGACGGCGCCTACGACGGCACCGGCCCGATCGGCGAGTTCGTCGGCAGCGACGTCTTCCCGAGCGCCAAGCTGCCCCGGCTGACCGAGATCGCCGCCGCCTGCGACCCGTACTTCTCGGTGGTCGTCCTCACCGCCTCGGCCGAGGACTACGTCCGCACCCTCGCCTCCTGGTCGGCCCGGCTGCTGCGGGCCCGCGAGCGGGCCGAGCGGCTGGTCGGCCCCGAGGGCTACCGGCGGTACCGGCGCTATCTGCGGGCCAGCGAGGTGACGTTCCTGCGCGGCGGCGCCACGCTGTACCGGATCGGCTTCCGGCGGCGCGACGAGCCGCTGCGGCTGCCGGCCTGAGGCCGCAGTGCTCACCGAGAAGCGGGCCTGGGCGGCGGTCGCGGTGGTCTGCGCCGCGCTCTTCCTGCTCGGCCTGGACTTCACCGTGCTCAACGTGGCCGTCCCCGGCCTGCGCGCCGACCTCGGACCGACCCTCGCCGAGACCCAGTGGATCGTGGACGGCTACGCCCTCGCCCTCGGCGGCTGCGTGCTGGCCGGCGGCGCGCTGGGGGACCGGTACGGGCGGCGGCGGGCCTTCCTCGCCGGGCTGGCCCTGTGCGGCGCGGCCTCCGTCGCCGGGGCGCTCGGTACCGGGCCCGCCCAACTGGTCGCCGCCCGCTGCGGGATGGGGCTCGGCGCGGCCCTGTTCATGCCCGCCACCCTGTCCACCGTGGTGCACGTGCTGCGCGAACCGGCCGCCCGGAAGCGGGCGATCGGGATCTGGGCGGCGGTGGCCGGGGTCGGCGCGGTGTTCGGCCCGGTGGCCGGCGGCCTGCTGGTCGAACGGTTCGGCTGGCAGTCGGCCTTCTGGCTCAACGTCCCGGTCATCGCGGCGATCGCCGCGGCGGCCCTGCTCGCCGTCCCCGAGTCCCGCGCCCCCGAGGCCCGGCCGCTGGACCGGCCCGGCGCGCTGCTGTCCTGCGCGGGGCTGCTCGCGCTGGTCTGGGGCGTCATCGAGGCGCCCGGCCGGGGCTGGACCAGCCCCGCCGTGCTCACCTCGTTCGCTCTCGCCGCACTGCTGCTGGCGGCCTTCGTCCGGCGCCAACTCCGGTGCGATGAACCGATGGTGCCGGTCCGGCTGCTGCGCGGCGGACCGGTCTGGCCGGCCACCTGCGCGCTCGCGCTGATGTCCTTCGCGATGTTCGGGGCGATGTTCCTGCTCACCCTCTACCTCCAGCAGGTGCGGGGCCTGAGCGCCTGGCAGGCCGGGCTGCGGATGGTCCCGCTCTCCCTCGGTCTCGCCACCGGCGCGCTCCTCGGGCCCTTGCTGGCACGGCCGTTGGGTGCCCGGGTGCCCTCGGCCGGCGGGCTGCTGCTGATCGCTGCCGGATTCGTCCAACTCGGGCGGCTGGCCGCCGGATCGGGGGACGGGCCGGTGCTGCTCTTCGAGGGGCTGTCCGGACTCGGCGCCGGACTGCTCGCCCCGGTCGCCACCGAGGTGGTGATGAGCGCCGTCCCGGTCACCGCCGCGGGCGTCGGCTCGGCACTCAACGACGCGACCCGGCAGGTCGGTTCGACCCTCGGCGTGGCCGTCCTCGGCTCCGTCCTGGCCACCTCGCTCACCGGCGCCGCCCCCGGCGACCCGACCGCCTTCACCGACGGCCTGGCGGCGGCCGCAGTCGTCGGCGGGGCGGCCGCCCTGCTCGGCGTCGTCCTCGCCTGGACCCGACTGCCCCGGCGGCCCGCCACCGCGGTCCTCCACCGCGATCCGCCATCGCAGGCCTCGAAGCACCCAATTCCCTGAGCTGAAAGGAAACTTCGCCATGCCCAGCACCTACGAGACGATCCGCGCCTGTCTGGTCGACGAGTTCGACGTGTCCCCGGCCGTGGTCACCCCCGACGCCACCCTCGCCTCGCTCGCCCTGGACAGCCTCGCCCTGGTCGAACTCTCCCTGGTGGTCGAGGAGCGGATCGGCGTCACCGTCGCCGACATCACCCCGGACCGCACCCTCGGTGAACTCGCCGCCCACGCGGACGCCACCCTGGCCGAGGAATCGGCCAGTTGAGCCCGCTGAGTCAGCTGAGCCCGCGCGCGGTCGCCGTCACCGGACTCGGCCTGGTCACCCCGGCGGGCACCGGGGCGGACGCCGTCTGGGAACACTTCCTCGGCGCCGAACCCACCGCCCGTCCCGACCCCGAACTCGCCGGCCTCACCGTCGACTTCTCCTGCCCGCTGGCCGACTTCGACCCGCCCGCCCTGCTCGGGGGGCGGCTCGCCCGGCGCCTCGACCGCTTCAGCCAGATGGCCGTGGTCGCCGCCCGCCAGGCCGTCGCCGACGCCGGGCTCGACCCGGCGCACTGGGACGGCGCCCGGGTCGGCGTCGTCCTCGGCGTCAGTGCCAACAGCGTGCACACCTACGCCACCGAGTACGCCCGGCTCGCCGAAGGCCGGGCCGACCAGGTCTCCCCGCTGATGCTGCCCCGCTCCATCCCCAACATGGCGGCCGGTGAAGTCAGCCTCGACCTCGGCGCCCGCGGCCCCGGCCTGATCGTCAGCACCGCCTGCGCCTCCGGCACCAGCGCCGTCGCCCTCGGCTGCGACCTGATCCGGGCCGGCACCTGCGACCTCGTCCTGGCCGGCGGCACCGACAGCCCCCGCACCCCGATGACCTGCGTCGCCTTCGACCGCCTCGGCGCGCTCTCCCGCCGCCGGCACGACCCGGCGGGCGCCTCCCGCCCCTTCGACGCCGACCGGGACGGCTTCGTCCTCGGCGAGGGGGCGGGCATCCTGCTGCTGGAACACCCCCGGCACGCCCGCGCCCGCGGCGCCCGCCCCCGGGCGTACCTCGCCGGACACGGCGCCGCCGGCGATGCCCACCACTTCACCGCCCCGCACCCCGGCGGCGAGGGCCTGGCCCGGGCCGTCCGGGCGGCCCTCGCCGACGCCGGGCTGGCACCCCACGAGATCGGGCACGTCAACGCGCACGGCACCGGCACCACGCTCAACGACCCGGCCGAGGCGGCGGCCTTGCGGCAGGTCTTCCACCGGCCGCCGCCGGTCACCGCCAACAAGAGCGTGATCGGCCACACCATGGGCGCGGCCGGGGCCATCGAGGCGGCGCTGACGGTGCTCGCGCTGCAGCACCGACTGGTCCCGCCCACCGCCAACCTCGACCGGCCCGACGCCGCCGTCGACCTCGACGTGGTCACCAAGGCGCCGCGACCGGTCGACGTCCCCACCGCCCTGTCCGTCTCCAGCGGCTTCGGCGGGCAGAACGCCGCCGTCGTCCTCACCGCCGCCTGACCCCGGAGGACCCCCACCATGCGTCGCCCCGCCCTCCGGCTCGCCCGGCTGTACCTGCACCTGCTGGCCCACCGGCCGCCCACCGACTGGAGTGTCCCGGTCGCCGACGGCCGGTACGCCCCGGCCGAACCGGCCCCCGAGGACCACCCGCTCACCCTGCTGATGCTCGGCGACTCGCTCGCCCGGGGCTTCGGTGCCCACCGCCCCGACCAGACCCTCGGGGCCCTGCTCGCCACCGGCCTCGCCGAGGGCACCGGCCGGCCCGTCGACCTGCGCGTCCACGCCCGGGTCGGCGCCACCACGGCGGCCGTCGGACGCCAACTCCTGCGCGCCGACCGGCTGCGGCCCGGCATCGCCGTCCTGATCGTCGGCGGCAACGACGTCCTGCTGCCCACCCCGCTCGGCCGCGCCGCCCGCCGGCACGCCCACCTCGCCCGGTCCCTCCGGGAAGCCGGCTGGCAACTCGTCGTTGTTCCCTGCCCCAACCCCGGCTACGGCCCCGGCTTCCGCACCCCCGCCCGCTGGCTCGGCCACCACCGCTCCCGCCGCCTCGCCCGCTTCCACATCCGCACCGCCACCCGCACCGGCGCCCACCTCGCCCCCACCTCCGGCCCCGAGTTCCGCGACCAGGCCGACCGCCTCCTCGGGCCCGACGGCATCCACCCCTCGCCCGACGGCTACGCCACCCACGCCACGCGGATGCTCCCCGTCCTCCTCGCGGCCGCCGAGCACCTCCCGTCCCCGGTCTCGACCCTTCAGGCCTGAACGTGAAGTTCCCCGCACCCCGGCAGGGGCGCGGGGAACTGCGCGGGGCAACAGGCCGCGTCCCGAATCCCGCCTTCCCCACAGTCAGTTGCAGGCCCCGCCCGAGCTCAGCCCAGTGCCACCGCGTCGAGCGCCGCCGGGTCGAACGCCGCCGCGGTGGCGGCCCGTACCAGGGCCGCCATCACCCGCAGGTCGTCCCCCTGCTCCGGATGCCACTGCACCCCGACCGTGAACCCCGGTCCCTCCACCGCCTCCACCGTCCCGTCCGGCGCGAGTGCGCTCACCCGCAGGCCCGTCCCCAGCCGGTCCACCGCCTGGTGGTGGAAGGTCGGGACCGAGAGCTCGCTCTCCGGCAGCAGCCCGCCGAGCAGCGTCCCCGGCACCGGGCGCACCAGGTGTGCGCCGTAGTGCCCCGGTGTGCCCGCGTGGATGTCCACGTCGAGTACGTCCGGCAGGTGCTGCACCAGCGTCCCGCCGCAGACCACGTTCAGCACCTGCATCCCCCGGCAGATCCCGAGCACCGGCATCCCGGCCGCCAGGGCGCCCCGCAGCAGCGCGACCTCCCAGGCGTCCCGCTCCGGCGAGTCGACCTCCGTCAGCGGGTGCGCCGGCTCGCCGTAGTACGCCGGGTCGATGTCCGGCCCGCCGGCGATGACCAGGCCGTCCAGCCGGGCGAGCACCTCGGGGGCGCGTTCGGGGGCGTCGGGCGGCAGGAGGACGGCGGTCCCGCCGGAGTTCCGGACGTACGCGGTGTACCGCTCGGGCACCAGGGCGACCCGGCGGCCCCGCCAGTCGCTCCAACTCGCGTCCACCAGGTAGGTGCTGACGCCGATCAAAGGCCTGCGATCCATGGCGCGCATTCTCCTCCCGCACCGGCTGATCCCTTGCCAAGCACGCATATCGGCGCGCCACACCCATCCGCCCTCTTCCGCCCCGCGAGCCGCAGGCCGTACGGTTCGCTGTGACCGCTTGAATTCAAAGAGTGATCGATGGGGAGGGTTCCGCCATGCCCGAGAACGCCGCCGCGGGCTCGCCGCCCCGGCCGCCGCTGACCCTGGACGAGCTGCGCACCCTGGTGGACGCCGGCGAGGTGCACACCGTGGCGCTCTCGTTCACCGACATGCAGGGCCGGCTGCAGGGCAAGCGTTTCGCCGCCCGGTTCTTCCTCGACGAGGTCGCCGAGAAGGGCGCCGAGGCCTGCGACTACCTGCTGGCCGTGGACGTGGACCTGAACACCGTGGACGGCTACGCCTTCTCCTCCTGGGCCACCGGCTACGGCGACTTCGCGATGCGCCCCGACCTCGGCACCCTGCGGCTGACCCCGTGGCAGCCCGGCACCGCCCAGGTCACCGCCGACCTGGCCCGGCACGGCGGCCACCCGGTGGACGCCGCCCCGCGCCAGCTGCTGCGCCGGCAGATCGCCCGGCTCGCCGAGTACGGCCTGGCCGCCGACATCGGCACCGAGCTGGAGTTCCTGGTGTTCCGCGACACCTACGAGCAGGCCTGGCTCGGCGGCTACCGCGGCCTGACCCCGGCGAACCTGTACAACGTGGACTACTCGATGCTGGGCACCGCCCGGATCGAGCCGCTGCTGTCCCGGATCCGCAACGAGATGGCGGGCGCCGGGCTGACCGTCGAGTCCGCGAAGGGCGAGTGCAACCTCGGTCAGCACGAGATCGCCTTCCGCTACACCGACGCCCTCACCACCTGCGACCAGCACAGCGTCTACAAGACCGGCGCCAAGGAGATCGCCGCCCAACAGGGCTGCGCGCTCACCTTCATGGCCAAGTACGACGAGCGCGAGGGCAACAGCTGCCACATCCACCTGTCGCTGCGCGACGCGGTGGGCGCGCCCGCCTTCGCCGACCGCGACGGCCGGATGACCGACACCATGCGGCACTTCCTGGCCGGACAGCTCCTCGCGCTGCGCGAGTTCAGCCTGCTGTACGCGCCGAACATCAACTCCTACAAGCGCTACCGCCCCGGTTCCTTCGCCCCGACCGCCGTCGCCTGGGGCCGGGACAACCGCACCTGCGCCTACCGGGTGGTCGGCCACGGCCCGGGGCTGCGGATGGAGAACCGGGTGCCCGGCGGCGACGTCAACCCGTACCTCGCGGTGGCCGGCATGATCGCCGCCGGTCTGTACGGCCTGCAGCACAAGCTCGACCTGCCCGCGCCCTGCCTGGGCAACGCCTACGCGGTGGAGGAGTACGCCCGGGTGCCCGGATCGCTGCGCGAGGCGGCCGAGTTGTGGGCGGAGAGCGAGCTGGCCCGGTCGGCCTTCGGTGACGACGTGGTCGAGCACTACCTGAACATGGCCCGGGTCGAGCAGGCCGCCTACGACGGGGCCGTCACCGACTGGGAGCGCTACCGATCCTTCGAACGGATGTGAGCCGTCGTGACCGAGCCGACCGGCGGCACCGGGTCGACCAGCAGCACCGTCCGCAACCCCGCCATCGGTGAGGTGCTCGCCACCGTCCCGGACACCACCGCCGAGCAGCTGGACGCGGCCGTCCAGCGGGCGGTGAAGGCCCAGGCGGGCTGGGCGGCGCCGGCGCCCGGTGAACGCGCCAGGCTGCTGCGCCGGTTCGCCGACCGGGTCGAGGTGCACATCCCCGAACTGGAGGCCCTTCGGCGGCTTCGGTGAGTCCGGGGTGGGCCGCGAGCTGAGGCCGGACGTGCTGCGCCACTTCACCGAGACCAAGAACGTCTTCATTCACAGCGAGGAGTAGGAGCTCGATGCGCGACAACGACATCGTCTGCCGCCGCCTGGTCGGCCGCACCGCCGTGGTCACCGGGGCGGGCAGCGGGATCGGTCTGGCCGCCGCGCGTCGGCTCGCCTCCGAGGGCGCCAAGGTGGTCTGCGCGGACCTGGACGAGGAGACCGGCCGGGCGGCCGCCAAGGAGGTCGGCGGGCTGTTCGTGCACACCGACGTCACCGACCCGTACATGGTCGAGGCGCTGTTCGACGAGGCGTACGAGACCTACGGCAGCGTGGACGTCGCCTTCAACAACGCGGGCATCTCGCCGCCCGAGGACGACTCCATCCTGACCACCGGCCTGGACGCCTGGCGCAGGGTCCAGGAGGTCAACCTGACCTCGGTCTACCTGTGCTGCAAGGCCGCGCTGCCGTACATGCGCCGGCACGGGCGGGGCTCGATCATCAACACCGCCAGCTTCGTGGCCCGGATGGGCGCGGCCACCTCGCAGATCTCGTACACCGCCTCCAAGGGCGGGGTGCTGGCGATGTCCCGCGAGCTGGGCGTGCAGTTCGCCCGGGAGGGCATCCGGGTGAACGCACTGTCGCCCGGGCCGGTGGACACCCCGCTGCTGCGCGAGCTGTTCGCCGAGGACCCGGAGCGCGCGGCCCGCCGGCTGGTGCACATCCCGCTCGGCCGCTTCGCCCGGGCCGAGGAGATCGCCGCCGCGGTGGCCTTCCTGGCCAGCGACGACTCCTCGTTCATCACCGCGAGCGAGTTCCTGGTGGACGGCGGAATCTCCGGGGCGTACGTCACCCCGCGCTAGGCCATCGGTGGGCCGTCGGCGGCTTCTCACTGTAATTTCATCGAAAACTGCGGCAATTGGCCGCTGCCCTGATTTCGCGTTTATCCGGCTGCCTTTAGATTCTGTGGTGTGAGCGAGCAGATTCCAGCCGGGTGGTACCCGGATCCGAAGGACATCACCAGCCACCCGAGGCCGCAGCGCTGGTGGGACGGGCAGGGCTGGACGGCCGACACCCGGCCCGCACCCTCGGACGCCCCGCAGCCGGAGCGTCCGGCCGCCGCGGCTCCGGGGCCGGGAGCGGTGGAGCAGCCCACGGTGCTGGAGGGCGAGGTCCTGGACAGCGGCCAGACGGTCCGCTACCCGGAGCCGCCGCCCTTCGGTGCCGCCTACGGCTCGTACGGCGAGCCCGCCAAGCCGCCGCGCAAGGCCTGGCGCAAGCCCTCCAAGCTGGTGGTGGCGACCGCTGTCGCGGCCCTGTTCGGGCTGGGCGCCGGCTCGGGGATCACCTATCTCGCGATGGACGGCCACGACAAGGACCGCACCCAGCGCAGCGCCCGGCAGCTGCCTGCGCCGAACGGCAACGCGGGGCCGTTCGGCGGACTCCCGGGCTTCGGTGGCGGCAGCGGTGGCAGCGGTGGCAGCGGTGGCAGCGGTGGCAGCGGTGGCAGCGGTGGCAGCGGTGGCGGCGGAAACGGCGGCGGCAGCGGGAAGTCCAAGCCGGGCGCCGGGAAGGCGGTCGACCTGGTGAACAAGCTCACCCTGCCGGTCCCCTCCGGCTGGCAGGCCGACCAGACCCCGGACGGCTACGCCGAGATCACCACCGGCTCGTACACCTGCGCGGACGGCAGCAGCCAGTGCACCCTCGGCGGGGTGACCACCGGCCGGATCGACGGCGGCGGCACCGACGTCCAGGCGGCGGCCAAGGCGGACGTCGAGAAGGCCGCCAAGGAGTCGTACGGGGACACCACCGGGCACCAGGAACTCAAGTCCGAGGCCGTGAAGGTCAACGGCCAGGACGGCTACCTGGTCCGCTGGAAGGTGGACGCGGCCAAGGGCAACAGCGGCTACGTGCAGACCGTGGTCTTCCCGTCCACCGACGGCAAGGCGCTGGTCGCGGTGCACTTCGGCTTCGACATCGCCGACAAGGCGCCGGACGTCGCCGTGATGGACACCATCGTCAAGGGCATCGCCGACTTCAAGGGCAAGCTCCCGTCCTTCCCCGGCCTCCCGGGAGTGCCGGGGATGCCGGGCGGCGGCTCCGGCGGCTCCGGCGGCTCGGGCAGCTCTGGCGGCTCTGGTGGCACCGACGGCTCGGGCAGCCCCGACGGCTCGGGCACCGAGACCACCTGAGCCCCCCGCTCCTCACACCGCGGCGGCCCACCCGGGAGGAATCCCTCCCGGGTGGGCCGCCGCCGTTCACCCCGGCTCCTCGACGGAGCCGCGGAACCGGACCGGACGGGGGTGGGCCGGCCCACCCCCGTGTCCGGCGTCAGGAGTCGCGTCGAACAGCCTCGACGCGACGGCGCCGGAGCACCATGCCCGCCCAGCCGACGCCGAGCGCGGCGGCACCGGCCAGCAGCAGCGGACCGGTGGCCGAGGCGCCGGCCACGGCCGCGGAGGTGGTCGGGATCGGCTGGCCGGCGGGGGCGTTCGGGTCCCCGCCGTGGCCGTGGTGGGCGACCGTGGACCTGGGGGCGTCGGCGGCGATCTGCGCGTCGCCGGGCGCGGCTGGGGCGGCGAGCGAGGAGACGGCCGGGGTGCCCGCGGCGGTGGGCGTGCCGAAGTCGACGTCGGAGCAGCTGTAGAACGCCTCCGGGCTGTCGCTGCGCTGCCAGATCATGTACAGCAGCTGGCGGCCGGTGCGCTGCGGCAGGGTGCCCGAGTAGGTGTAGTACCCGTTGACGGCGGTGCGGTCGACCTGCACCTGGGCCACCGGGGTCGGGTCGAGGTCCGACCACTTCAGCGGCTTGGTCGGGTCGTAGCTCGGCTTGGTGACGTAGACGGTCTGGGTGCCGACGTGCGGCGCGGTGGTGCGGAACTGGAAGGTGAAGTTGCCCGCGCTGACCGGGGTGGCCGGCCAGTCGGTGCGCGGCCAGTCCAGCGCCGCGTACTTGTCGCGGTTGGCTGAGCAGAGCCTGCCGTCCGGGATCAGCGCCTGGTGGTTCCCGGCGGCGTTGGCGATGTTGACCTCGTTCCAGTCGTACAGCGGCTGGGTGCCGCTCGCCGCGACGAGGTCCTTGCAGACCTGCGACACCGGGTGCTCCGGGCCCTCGGCGTAGCAGGCGGCGATTCGGCTGACGGGGTTGGTCATCGTGCCGTGGGCGCTGGCGGTACCGGCGGTGGTCGCGGCCACCGCGAGCACCGCGGCGCCGACCACGCCGACGGACAGGGCACTTCGTTTGATGGACATGGGGTGGGGACTCCTTGACCGTCGTTCCGGGCGGGTGTGGGGGAGAGCGGACACGCCTGCCCGTTCGGGGGCCGCCCGGCCCGGATCGCGGGCCCCGGTCAGAGCGTAGGATTGGTCTGGACCAAAGCGCAATAGCCGTTCCTGGACCGCTTGTTGACTGACTGTAGGCCCATGAGCAGCGCAAAGGCCCGACGGAAGGCGGTAGTTAGCCATTCCATCGGGCCTGGTTAAGACTGGAGAAAGGTCAGCGCTGCATGTTGTGGATGATGCCGGCCTGGATCACGGTCTCGTTGTAGGTCCCGCTCTCGATCTTGTTGATGATGTACGTCCCGCCGTCCGTCTTGTGGAAGCGCCCGGGGGCGAATTCCGCGAGGATGTCGAAGAGTTCCTCGGCCGCCTGCGGGTCTGTCCGGAACAGCGTGCGTAGCCGGTTGCGAAGGGCCGCGGCTTGGTCGGCCAGGACCTCCTCGTCGCCGTCGGCCTCCAGCACCTCGGCGCGGATCACCTCCAGCTCCGCGCTCGCCTCCTCGTCCCGCTCGCCGCGCCCGAACAGTCGGGCGATCCGCGAACTGGCTTGGTTCCAGGCGGCCGTGGCCATCAGGCCGGCCACGGAAGTCGCCCCGGACCTCACCATCTCCTGCACGAGTTCGCCGTCCATGAGCCTCCTCCGTGTTCCCTCGCTGCTGTCGGCACCACGGTAGGGCAAAGGCGGACGAAGCGTCAGAGGAAGGCCTTCCCCTCACCCCGGTAGGTCGGCACGGTGCGGACGATCCGGTCGCCCTCGATCAGGTGCAACTCCGCGAAGCGCTCGCACAGTTCGCCCGCCTTGGCGTGCCGGAACCAGACCCGGTCGCCGATCAGCAGGTCGTCCGCGGCCGAGCCGAGCAGCGGGGTCTGCACCTCGCCGGCGCCCTCCATCGGGTCGTAGCGCAGCCCCGGCGGCAGGTACGGCACCGGCGAGCGGTCCGGTCCGGCCGCGCCGGAGGCCGGGTAGCCGCCGCCGAGCACCGTCACCACCCCGACCCCGGGGCGGCGCACCACCGGCTGGCCGAACAGGGCGGCCGGACGGCCCCGGAACACGCGGTAGTTGTCGAACAGCTGCGGCTGGTACAGCCCGGAGCCGGCCGCGACCTCGGTGACGGCCTGCTCGGCCACGGTGGACTCCACGCTGCCGGTGCCGCCGCCGTTGACGAACTCCAGCTCGGCCACCTGGCGCAGTCGCCGGACCGCCGCCGCGCGCCGCTCGGCCAGCTCGGCCCGGGCCCGGCCCTGCATCAGCCGGATCAGCTGCGAGCGCACCGGCCGTCCCGGCACCCGGTCTCCCACCCCGGCGATGTGCCCCTCGTACGCCATCAGGCCGACCACCCGGAAGCCCGGGCGGCGCCGGACGAGTTCGGCGAAGGCGCCCAGCTCCTCCGGGGTGCGCAGCGGCGAGCGCCGGGCGCCCACCCGGACCCGCCCGCCGAGCAGGTGCAGCGCGGTGTCCAGCTCCAGGCAGACCCGCACCTCGGCGTCGCCGGAGCGCGCCTTGTCGATCAGGTCCAGCTGGGCCGGGTCGTCCAGGACGACGGTGATCCCGCCGGCCAGCTCCGGATCGGAGGTCAGCTCGGCGTAGCCGTCCCGGTCGGTGGAGGGGTAGGCGAGCAGGACGTCGCGCACGCCGGTACGGGCCAGCCAGAGCGACTCGCCCAGGGTGAAGCTCATCACCCCGAGGAAGCCGTCCACGGCCAGCGCCCGCTCCAGCAGCGCCCGGCAGCGCAGCGACTTGCTGGCCACCCGGATCGGCTTCCCGCCGGCCCGGCGCACCAGGTCGGCGGCGTTGGCGTCGAAGGCGGCGAGGTCCACGACGGCCACCGGCCCGTCCAGGTGGGCGGTGGCCCGGTCGTAGCGGTGGCGGTCGGAGACGGGGGCGGGTGCATCGAGGATGACCATGCGCGCAGGGTGCCACAGGGCGCTACCGGTGGGTAGGGGGCGCGTGCGGGGAAATGCGGGCGGTGGCCCGCGGTGGCCCGCGGTGGCATAGGGTCGGCCGGGTGGACCGCAAAGACTTCTCCAACCCGGCGTTCGTCGGCAAGAGCATCCCGAATCCCGGCTTCTCCGACGACGACGGCACGGCGGACCCGGCACTGGCCGCGGCCCTCGCCCGCTGGTCGCAGGACCGTACGGCCGAGCCCGAGGTGCTGGCGGCGCTGACCCCGACCCGGCTGATGGTCCCGATCGTCGCCCTCCTCGGCGAGGTCGAGGTGGACGAGCACGGACACAAGCACGACAAGAGCAGCGACATGGCCGTCCCGGTGCTGGAGGCCCCGGACGGGCGCCGCGCGCTGCCGGCCTTCACGTCACTGGAGACGCTCACCCGCTGGCGGGCCGACGCCCGCCCGGCACCGACGGCGGCCCCGCAGGCCGCGATGTTCGCCTTCTCCGAGCGTGCCGACACCCTGCTGATCGACCCGGCCGGGCCGGTGCCCTTCCTGCTGACCGGCGCCCGGCTGCGGGCGCTGGCGGAGAACCGCCCGTACCTGCCGCCGGTGACGGACCCGGAGGTGCGCGAGGCGGTCCGGGCGCTGCTGGCGGCCGAGCCGCAGGTGGTCAGCGGACTGCTGGCGCCGTCGGAGGACTCGGACGGGGTGCTCGCGGTGGTGTTCGACCCGGCGCTGGACCAGGCGGGGCTGCAGGAGGCCGCGCAGCGGGTCGGCCGGGCGGTGGCCGGGGACCCGGTGCTGCGGGTGCGGCTGGACCGGGGGCTGGACCTCGCGGTGCTCCCGGCGAGCGCGCAGCTGCCGGGGGAGCCGCTGTACCGGCGGTAGCCCGGAAACTCCTTGGGCGAGCACCCCCGAAATTTCGGGGGTGCTCGCCCAAGGGAAGTCGCGTCAGCTGTGAACCGGCCCGGTGCGTCAGCTGTAAACCGGCCCGGTGAACTTCTCGCCCGGCCCGGTGCCCGGCGCGTCCGGCACGAGCGAGGCCTCGCGGAAGGCCAGCTGCAGCGAGCGCAGGCCGTCCCGCAGCGGGGCCGCGTGGAAGTTGCTGATCTCGGGGGCACCGGCGGTGACCAGCCCGGCGAGCGCGGTGATCAGCTTGCGGGCCTCGTCCAGGTCCTTGTCCTTCTCGCCGCCCTCGGCGAGGCCGCACTTGACCGCGGCCGCGCTCATCAGGTGCACCGCGACGGTGGTGATCACCTCGACGGCCGGGACCTCGGCGATGTCGCGGGTGAGGTCGTCGAAGCCGATCGCGTCGTCGTCCGCGCCGGGGTTCTGGGTGGGCTCGCTGCTCAAGGGTGGCTCGTTCCTTCGTGCCGGGTGGGTACACGTGGAGCGTACAAGGGGCGTGTGACGCGCGGAAAAGGGCAGTGCGCCGGGGCGGAATAGCGTTCGACTCCCCGGCGCTGTATGCTTCGAGACTGACCGGCCGGGATCCCTCGTGGGCACCTGGCCAGCAAGTGGAGGCTCCACTGCGAGGAGGCCCGAGAGGGCAACCGCGAAAGTCTCCCACCTGATCGGCCTCACGGTCGACGGGTCCGGTCCGCGACGGGCGCCACGGCGCCGAGTCGCCGCAGCGCCCCTCACCGGGTGCCGCCCCCGGTTGTGTGGAGCCCCGCTTGTACCGAGCGGGGCTTTTTTCGTGTCGCGGTGCTCGCGGTGCCGAGAGGTACCGGGCAGCGCAGCTCGAATGAAGCCCCGCCCAGTGGTCGAGTCCACTACGTGCGACCGCCGTCCGACGGCCGCATCGCAGAAGGTGCAACCGAGGAGGCCCCATCAGCACCGAGCCCCGCATCAACGACCGGATTCGCGTCCCGGAGGTGCGACTCGTCGGTCCCAGCGGCGAGCAGGTCGGCATCGTGCCGCTTGCCAAGGCGCTGGAGCTCGCGCAGGAGTACGACCTCGACCTGGTCGAGGTCGCGGCGACCGCCCGGCCGCCGGTGTGCAAGCTCATGGACTACGGCAAGTTCAAGTACGAGTCGGCCATGAAGGCCCGTGAGGCGCGCAAGAACCAGGCGCACACGGTCATCAAGGAGATGAAGCTCCGGCCGAAGATCGACCCGCACGACTATGACACCAAGAAGGGTCACGTCGTCCGGTTCCTCAAGCAGGGCGACAAGGTCAAGATCACGATCATGTTCCGTGGTCGTGAGCAGTCCCGCCCCGAGCTGGGCTTCCGTCTGCTGCAGCGGCTCGCCGACGACGTCCAGGAGCTGGGCTTCGTCGAGTCCTCGCCGAAGCAGGACGGCCGGAACATGATCATGGTTCTTGGCCCGCACAAGAAGAAGACCGAGGCGATGGCCGAGGCCCGCGCCCTCGCGGACGCCCGCAAGGCCGAGCGGCTGGGCCGGACCCCCGGCTCCGACGCCGCCCCCGAGGACGACGACGCGGTGGCCGAGGACCTGGTGGCCGACGACGCCGTGACCGAGGAGCAGGACGCCCCGGTCGAGGCGCCGGCCATCGAGGCCGAGGCTCCGGTCGAGCAGCCGGCCGCCTCCCAGGGCGCCTGAGCCGACACCGGCTCGGGGCAGTCCGGGAGACCGGCCCCCTAGGGTGACAGGGCGTCCCGCCCGGTCACCGCAGATCCATCCAGTTCACGCCCGCGCGGCACAGGTTGCGCGGGCGTGAACGGGACCGACGAGGAGATACGGCGAAATGCCGAAGCAGAAGACGCACAGTGGCGCCAGCAAGCGCTTCAAGATCAGTGGCTCTGGCAAGGTGCTGCGCGAGCGCGCCGGCCGCCGCCACCTCCTGGAGCACAAGCCCTCGACGCTGACCCGCAAGCTGGCCGGGACGGTCGAGCTGGCCCCCGCTGACGCCAAGAAGATCAAGAAGCTTCTCGGCAAGTGATCGCCCTCCCGCCCGGCGCGAGCCGGTGCGGGGCAGCTGATCCTTCCCGACCCATTCGAATGACGGACCACGTGAAGTAGTCCGTGGTCCAACCCAAGGAGTAATCAAGTGGCACGCGTCAAGCGGGCAGTCAACGCCCACAAGAAGCGCCGGGTCATCCTGGAGCGCGCCAGCGGCTACCGTGGCCAGCGCTCGCGCCTGTACCGCAAGGCCAAGGAGCAGGTCACCCACTCGCTGGTCTACAACTTCAACGACCGCAAGAAGCGCAAGGGCGACTTCCGTCAGCTGTGGATCCAGCGCATCAACGCTGCGGCCCGTGCCAACGGCATCACCTACAACCGCTTCGTGCAGGGCCTGAAGGCCGCCAGCGTCGAGATCGACCGCAAGATGCTGGCCGACCTGGCCGTCAACGACCCGGGTGCGTTCGCCTCCCTGGTCGAGGTTGCCCAGAAGGCGCTGCCGGCCGACGTGAACGCCCCGAAGGCTGCCGCGGACGCCGCCTGATCTCCCGAGATCGGTTGAGCTCTGACCGGACCCGCAGGCTCTCCTGCGGGTCCGGTTCTGCGTTCCGCCCCCAGCCACCAGCGTCAGCACCTCCAGAGTCAGCACCTCCAGAGTCAGCGCCCCCGGAGAACGAGACCATGCCGAGCACCGACACCCCCCTGCTCACCTCCCTGCGCTCGCCGCGCGTCGTCGCCGCCCGCCGGCTGGCCAAGCGGAACCAGCGCACCAAGGAGCGCCGCTTCCTGGCCGAGGGCCCGCAGGCCGTCCGGGAGGCCGTCGCCTTCGGCAAGCTGCCGGGGACGGCCGAGCACGCCGTGGTCGAGGTGTACGTGGGCCTGGAGGCCGCCGAGCGGCACGCGGACATCGTCGAGGCCGCCCTGGCCGAGGGACTGCCGGTGCTGACCGCCACCGACGAGGTGATCGCCGACATCTGCGACACGGTGACCCCGCAGGGCATCGTGGCGCTCTGCCGCTTCATCGACACCCCGTTCGCCGAGGTGCTCAAGGCCCGGCCGAAGCTGGTGGCGATCCTCGCCCACGTGCGCGACCCCGGGAACGCCGGCACCGTGCTGCGCACCGCCGACGCGGCCGGCGCGGACGCCGTGGTGCTCACCGACGCCTCGGTGGACCTCTACAACCCGAAGGCCGTCCGGGCCTCCGTCGGCAGCCTGTTCCACCTGCCGGTGGCGGTCGGTGTGCCGGTCGAGGAGGCGGTCGGGAAGCTGCGCGAGGCCGGGATCCGGGTGCTCGCCGCGGACGGCGCGGGGGAGCGCGACCTGGACCAGGAGCTCGACGAGGGCACCCTGGGTGCGCCCGGCGCGTGGGTGTTCGGCAACGAGGCGTGGGGGCTCCCGGAGGAGACCCGTGCGCTCACCGACGAGGTCGTGCGCGTCCCGATCCACGGGCACGCCGAGAGCCTCAATCTGGCCACCGCCGCGGCCGTCTGCCTGTACGCCTCGGCCCGGGCGCAGCGTTCGCCCGGCGGCTGCCGCTCGAACGGCTGACACGCGCCGTGGGGCGTGTCGTGCGGGTCCTCGCCGGGTCCGCGGCAAAACCCACGGGACACGCCCCGGGCGCGCCGGGATCACCACGCTGCAAGCCCTACTGTCGGGGCCTGCGAAGCGCTAGGGTCTGCCTCGGTGTGGGGAACGGCACGGTGGGTAATCGGGGAGGCAACCCATGGTCGGCAGCGGGCCTGAGCTCGACCCGGACGACCTGCCGGACGGCCTGGTGGTCGCCGACGCGCTGGGTCGGGTGGTCTGCTTCAACCGGGCCGCGGCCCGGCTCACCGGCGTGCTCCCGGCGGCCGCGCTCGGCAGCTTGCTGGAGGACGTCCTGCCGCTGGAGGACCTGGACGGCCGCCGCTGGTGGCAGCTGACCGACCCGTACGGCGGCTTGGCCATCCGCACCGGCCAGCCCGAGCGCAACCTGTTGCTGCCCGGCGGCCGTGAGGTGCTGGTCTCCGCGCGCTACGTCCGCACCGAGCCCGGCGGGCCGCTGGAGCGCCTGGTGATCGCCCTGCGCGGCACCGAGGCCCGGCGTCGCACCGAGCGCAGCCACGCCGAGCTGATCGCCACCGTCGCGCACGAGCTGCGCTCCCCGCTGACCAGCGTCAAGGGCTTCACGGCCACACTGCTGGCCAAGTGGGAGCGGTTCACCGACGGGCAGAAGCGGCTGATGCTGGAGACCGTGGACGCGGACGCCGACCGGGTCACCCGGCTGATCGCCGAGCTGCTGGACATCTCCCGGATCGACGCCGGGCGGCTGGAGCTGCGCAAGCAGGTGGTCGACCTGGCGGCGGCGGTGCGCCGGCACGTCGAGCGCAAGGTCGCCACCGGCATCCCGGAGGAGCGCTTCGACATCCGGATCAGTGAGCCGCTGACGGTGCTGTGGGCGGACCCGGACAAGGTCGACCAGGTGCTGGCCAACCTGCTGGAAAACGCGGTGCGCCACGGCGAGGGAACTGTCACGATCGAGGTGGCACCGGCCAAGGAGGTCGTCGAGGCACCCGTCTGGGAGCGCTCCGGCACCCCGCCCCGCATCGTGGAAGGCACCGCGGTCACCGTGAGCGACGAAGGAAGCGGCATCCCCGAGGAGTCGATCCCGCGCGTCTTCACCCGCTTCTGGCGGGGCTCCAAGCGCGGTGGCACCGGCCTCGGGCTCTACATCGTCAAGGGCATCGTGGAGGCCCACGGCGGCTCGATCCGGGTCGACCGCGCGCCCGGCGGCGGGGCCAGGTTCCGATTTATCCTGCCCGCCGGGGTGCCCGACTTCATGCTCTGAACGAGCATGGACGACCAGCAGAGCATGCTGAGGTCGGGGCCCGGACGGGCTTGACGGCAGCCGCGCTACGCGCTGCGACTACACTCGACCTTTGGCGTTGCGCAACGCCCTGTGCGGCTGTGCCGCGGACGCCCCTCCCCGTTCGTACGGAGATCGGCTGCCCGCGCCCCGGCCCCGCCGGGCGTGACGCGAAGGCGAGCCCCACACACCTGAGCACGGACGAGCAGGAGCACGGGAAAGATAGAGATGTCGGCACCCAACAAGTCGTACGACCCCGTCGAGGTCGAGGCCCTCAAGCCCGAGGTGGTGGAGCAGGCGCGGGACGCGGCGATCGCCGCCTTCGCCGCCGCCGGCACCCTGGACGAGCTGAAGCAGGCCAAGGTCGCCCACTACGGCGACCGCTCCGCGCTCGCGCTCGCCAACCGCGAGATCGGCGCCCTTCCGCCGCACGCCAAGGCCGCCGCCGGCAAGCTGATCGGCCAGGCCCGCGGCGCCGTCAACCAGGCGCTCGCCAAGCGGCAGGCCGAGCTGGAGGCGGAGCGGGACGCCCGCGTGCTGGTCGAGGAGGCGGTGGACGTCACGCTGCCGTACGACCGCGTTCCGCGCGGCGCCCGGCACCCGCTGACCACGATGGCCGAGCGCATCGAGGACACCTTCGTCGCGATGGGCTACCAGGTCGCCGAGGGCCCCGAGGTCGAGGCCGAGTGGCTCAACTTCGACGCCCTCAACCTGGGCCCGGACCACCCGGCCCGCTCGATGCAGGACACCTTCTTCGTCCAGGCCCCGGACGGCTCCGCCGACTCCGGCGTGGTGCTGCGTACCCAGACCTCCCCGGTCCAGGCCCGCACCATGCTCGACCGCGAGCCCCCCGTCTACGTGGTCTGCCCGGGCCGGGTCTACCGGACCGACGAGCTGGACGCCACCCACACCCCGGTGTTCCGCCAGGTCGAGGGCCTCGCCGTCGACGAGGGCATCACCTTCGCCGACCTCAAGGGCACCATCGAGGTGCTGGTCGAGAAGCTGATCGGCGGTGGCCTGGAGCTGCGCTGGCGCCCCTCGTACTTCCCGTTCACCGAGCCGAGCGCCGAGATCGACCTGCAGTGCTTCGTGTGCCGCGGCGAGAGCGTCGGCAACCCGGACCGCCCGTGCCGCACCTGCTCCTCCGAGGGCTGGATCGAGCTCGGCGGCTGCGGCGTGGTCAACCCGCGGGTGCTGGTCGCCTGCGGCGTGGACCCGGACCGCTACAGCGGGTTCGCCTTCGGCCTGGGCCTGGAGCGAATCCTGATGAATCGTCACAACGTCGCCGACATGCGCGACATGGTCGAGGGTGACGTGCGCTTCACCCTCCCGTTCGGGATGGAGATCTGATGCGCGTCCCGCTTTCCTGGCTGCGCGAGTACGTCGATCTGCCGGCCGGCGAGACCGGCCGTGACGTGGCCGAGCGCCTGGTCCGGGCCGGCCTGGAGGTCGAGACCGTCGAGCAGCTCGGCGGCGACCTCAAGGGCCCGCTGGTGGTCGGCGAGGTGCTCTCCATCGAGGAGCTGTCCGGCTTCAAGAAGCCGATCCGGCACTGCTTCGTCAACGTCGGCGACGCCAACGGCACCGGCGAGCCGCAGGAGATCGTCTGCGGCGCGACCAACTTCGCCGTCGGCGACAAGGTCGTCGTCGTGCTCCCGGGCGCCGTTCTGCCCGGCCCGTTCCCGATCGCGGCCCGCAAGACCTACGGCCAGACCTCGGCCGGCATGATCTGCTCGGCCCGCGAGCTGGGCATGGGCGACGACCACAACGGCATCATCGTGCTCCCGCCGGAGTACGAGCCCGGCACCGACGCCATCGAGCTGCTCCAGCTGGTCGACGAGGTGCTCGACATCGCCGTCACCCCGGACCGCGGCTACTGCCTGTCCATGCGCGGCGTGGCCCGTGAGGCCGCCGCCGCGTACGGGCTGCCGCTGGCCGACCCGGCGCTGCTCGACGTGCCGCCGGCCAACTCCTTCGGCTACCTGGTCAAGGTCAACGACCCGACCGGCTGCGACCGCTTCGTGGCCCGTACGGTCGTCGGCGTCGACCCGAGCGCCAAGTCCCCGATCTGGCTGCAGCGCCGCCTGCAGAAGGCGGGCATCCGCCCGATCTCGCTGACCGTCGACATCACCAACTACGTGATGCTGGAGGTCGGCCAGCCGCTGCACGCCTACGACAAGCAGCGCGTGGACGGCCCGATCACGGTCCGCCGGGCCGAGCCGGGCGAGACCCTCACCACCCTCGACGGCGTGGAGCGCAAGCTGTCCGTCGAGGACCTGCTGATCTGCGACAACAGCGGCCCGATCGGCCTGGCCGGTGTCATGGGCGGCGCCTCGACCGAGATCCTCGACCCGGCCGCCGGCCCGGGCACCACCGAGGTGATCATCGAGGCGGCGCACTTCGCCCCGGTCGTCATCGCCCGCGCCGCCAAGCGGCACAAGCTGCCCTCCGAGGCGTCCAAGCGCTTCGAGCGGGGCGTCGACCCGGAGGCGGCCCGCGCCGCCGCCCAGCGCGCCGTCGACCTGCTCGTGCTGATCGCCGGCGGCACCGCCGAGGCCGGGGTCACCGACATCGCCGGCCCGCACCCGGTGCGCACCATCCTGATCCCCGCCGACCTGCCCGACAAGGTCGCCGGCACCGAGTACGGCCGCGAGACCGTCACCCGGCGCCTGCAGGAGATCGGCTGCTCCGTCGCGGGCGCCGACACCCTGGAGGTCACCCCGCCGACCTGGCGGCCCGACCTCACCGACCCGTACGACCTCGCGGAGGAGGTCATCCGGCTGGAGGGCTACGACAACGTCCCCGCCCGGATGCCCAACGTGCCGCCGGGCAAGGGCCTGACCGAGGCCCAGCGGACCCACCGCCGGATCGGCGTGGCGCTGGCCGCGGCCGGCTACGTCGAGGTCAACAACTACCCGTTCCTCGGCGAGGCCGCCTTCGAGGCGCTCGGCCTGGAGTCGGACGACCGGCGCCGCCGCACGGTGAAGCTGGTCAACCCGCTCAACGACGAGGAGCCGGCGCTGCGCACCACGCTGCTGCCGGGCCTGCTCGGCGCGCTGCGCCGCAACGTCGGCCGGGGCAACACCGACCTGGCGGTCTTCGAGACCGGCACCGTCTTCCTGCCCAAGGACGAGCTGACCGTGGCCCCGCGCCCGGCCGTCGACCACCGGCCCAGCGACGAGGAGCTGGCCGCGCTGGACGCCGCGCTGCCGGACCAGCCGCGTCGGGTCGCCGTCGCCCTCGCGGGCGAGCGGCTGCCGTCCGGCTGGTGGGGCAAGGGCGACCAGGCCTCCTGGGCGGACGCCGTCGAGGCGGCCCGTACGGTGGCCCGTGCGGCCGGCGTCGAGCTGACCGTCCGCCAGGGGCAGCAGGCGCCCTGGCACCCGGGCCGCTGCGCCGAGCTGGTCGTCGCCGGCACCGACCGGGTGGTCGGCCACGCCGGTGAGCTGCACCCGCGCGTGGTCAAGGCGCTCGGGCTGCCGGCCCGTACCGCGGCCGCGGAGGTCGACATCGACCTGCTGACGGCGGACGGCGCCGAGCGCGTCAACGGCCCGGCGGTCTCCGGCTTCCCGGTGGCCACCCAGGACGTCGCGCTGATCGTCGACACCGCCGTCCCGGCCGCCGAGGTCGAGGCGGCGCTGCGCACGGGCGCGGGTGAACTGCTGGAGGCCATCCGGCTGTTCGACGTGTTCACCGGTGAGCAGGTCGGCGAGGGCAAGAAGTCGCTGGCCTACGCGCTGCGCTTCCGCGCCGCCGACCGCACCCTGACCGCCGACGAGGCCACCGCCGCCCGCGAGGCCGCCGTCGCCGAGGCCGTCAGCCGTACGGGAGCGGTGCTGCGCGGGGCCTGATTCCGTAGCACCCGAGAGGGCCCCACACCTGCCGCGAGGCGGGTGTGGGGCCCTCTCGCGTTATCCGGCTTGACGATTCGTCATTCCATCCTTTATCTCTTTACCTATGGAAGTAGATAAAGCCGAGGGCCAGCCCTCGCCCATCGAGTTCCGCCTGGACCCGACCTCCGGCGTCCCGACCTACCTGCAACTCGTGCAGCAGGTCGAACAGGCGCTGCGGATGGGCTGGTTGGCGGAGGGGGACCGGCTGCCCCGGGTGCGGGAGGTGGTGGCGGGGTTGGCGATCAACCCGAACACCGTGCTGAAGGCCTACCGGGAGCTGGAGCACCGCGGTCTGGCGGTCGGCCGCCGCGGCCAGGGCACCTTCGTGCGGGGGCTGCCCGCCGGGGTGGTCCCCTTGCGTGAACGGACCGCGCTGCGGCGGGGGTTGCTGGACTGGATGCGCTCGGCGCAGGCCGCCGGGCTGGACGAAGGGGGGATGGTCGCGGTGTTCGAGGATGCGCTGCGCGACCTGCGTGAGGGGCGCGACGGGGTGGTGGCCTGATGGTGGCGGACACGGTGATCGACTGCGGCGGGATCGGCAAGCGCTACCGTCGCTCCTGGGCCCTGCGAGACTGCCATCTCGCCGTCCCCGCCGGGCACGTGGTGGCCCTGGTCGGCCCGAACGGTGCCGGCAAGACCACGCTGCTCAGCCTGGCCGCCGGTCTGACCCTGCCCAGCGAGGGCGCGATGACCGTCCTCGGTGACCAACTCCCCGGCTCGCCGCGGGCCTTGGACCGGATCGGCTTCGTCGCCCAGAACGCCGCGCTCTACCCGGGCCTGCCCGTGCGCGACCTGCTCGCGATGGGCCGCCACCTCAACCGGCGCTGGGACGACGCCCGGGCGCGCAATCACCTGGAGGGCCTCGGCATCCCGCTGGACCGCAAGTACGGCCGGCTCTCGGGCGGCCAGCAGGCCCAGGTCTCGCTCGCCCTGGCCCTCGCCAAGCGGCCCGAACTCCTGCTCCTGGACGAGCCGTTGGCCGCGCTCGACCCGCTCGCCCGGCACGACTTCATGTCCGTGCTGCTCACCGCGGTGGCTGAGGACGGCCTCTCGGTGATGTTCTCCTCGCACGCCGTCAACGAGCTGGAGCAGAGCTGCGACTACCTGGTGGTGCTGGCCGGCGGCCGGGTCCAGGTGACCGGGGAGGTGGACGACCTGCTGGGCGGCCACCGGATGCTCACCGGTCCGACCGCCGAGGCGGACGCGGTCGCAGAGCGCCTGCCGGTGGTCCGCGACCGCCGGGCCGGCGCCCAGTCCCACCTGCTGGTCCGCACCGGCGGCGTGGACGCCCCGGTCTCCGGGGAGTGGCGCCAACAGCGCATCGGCCTGGAGGAGTTGGTGCTCGCCTACCTGCGCGAACCGACCGCCTCCGCTCTCCCCGGCCCGCGCGGGGCCGTCGTCAAGAACCAGAAGGTACTGTCGTGAGCTCGACCACCCTCGCCCCGCCCCGCTCCGCCGTGCTGCGGGCCGCCGGGCTGCGCCACCGGCCCGCGCTGCTGACCCTGCTCGCGGTGATGGGCGTGATCTCGCTCCTCCTGCTGCTCCACGGTTGGTACCTGCACGTCGGCCTGGACCGCACGGGCGCGGCCTCCTGCGACCCGGCTACCGAGGCCTGCCTGACCAAGTACAAGCAGTTCACGCGCCAGTACGCCGGCAACTTGCTGTATCTGGAAACCGTGGTCTACGTCCTCGGTGGCGTGTTCGGCGTGTTCCTCGGCGGCCCGCTGCTGGCGCGGGAGTTCGAGCACGGCACGGTGCGCTTCGCCTGGACCCAGGGCGCCGGGCGAACCCGTTGGACGGCGGGTGGCCTGGTCGTGGGAGGTGCGGTGCTGGCCGTCGTGGCGGCGCTGTTCGGGCTGCTGCTGCGCTGGTGGAACGAGCCGCTGGCGATCAGGGCCGGAGCGTTCAACCCAGACCTCTTCGCTCTGACGCCGCCCGTGATGGTGGGCCGGGTGCTGGTGGCCTTCGGGGTCGCGGCGCTGGCCGGCGCGGTGCTGCGCCGCACGGTGATCGCGGTGGGCATCGGCCTGGCGGCCTCGGTCGCGCTGCCGTTCCTTGCCCAGGCCGTGCGCTCGCACTACATGACTCCGCTGGAGATGCCGACGCACACCTTGGCGCCGATGGCGCTGGACGACAGCTGGGTGCTGAGCGTGTGGTTCTCCGACCCGGCCGGGAACCGGATCTCTGCGGACGACTTCTACCGCCTCGGCGATTCGGGCGCCCAGTGGCAGGCAATGCTGCGCGACGGTGGCTACACCGCGCACCAGGTGTACCAGCCGGCGAACCGGTTCTGGCCGTTCCAGTGGATCGAGTTCGGCTGGACGACCCTGCTGGCCGTGGTGCTGTGCGCGGCGGCGGTGTGGTGGGTGCGCCGCCGGGCCGTCTGACGGAGAAGTTGCGGAGGGTGTGTCAAAACCCTTGCGGCAGCAGGGCTGTTGGGCGCTAATTTCGCGTTAGGAAAGTTTCCTAACCCCCACAGGAAACGGAGCGTTCACATGCGCCCTCAGCCCCGCCGCGCCCTCGGCACGGCCCTCGCCGCCGTCCTGGTGGCCGCACCCCTCACGGTCGCGGCCACCTCGGCCGCCCAGGCCGCGCCCGCCGCCGCGGCCGCCGTCCGGATCAAGGGTGTCGGCCTGGACGACCCGCACAAGAAGGACATCGCCATGCAGCTGGTGTCCAGCGCGGAGAACTCGTCGCTGGACTGGAAGGCCCAGTACAAGTACATCGAGGACATCGGTGACGGCCGCGGCTACACCGCCGGCATCATCGGCTTCTGTTCCGGGACCGGGGACATGCTGGACCTGGTGAAGCACTACACCGACCTCAGGCCCGGCAACGTCCTCGCCAAGTACCTGCCCGCGCTGAAGAAGGTCAACGGCAGCGCCTCGCACGCCGGTCTCGGCACCCCGTTCGTCAAGGACTGGGCCGCCGCCGCCAAGGATCCGGTCTTCCAGCAGGCTCAGAACGACGAGCGCGACCGGGTGTACTTCAACCCCGCCGTCGGTCAGGCCAAGGCCGACGGGCTACGTGCGCTCGGCCAGTTCGCCTACTACGACGCCATCGTCATGCACGGCCCCGGAAACGGCTCCGACAGTTTCGGCGGCATTCGCGCCGCGGCCATGAAGAAGGCCAGGACCCCCGCCCAGGGCGGCGACGAGGCCGCCTACATCAAGGCCTTCCTGGAAGCCCGCAAGGTGGTCATGAAGAAGGAGGAGGCACACTCCGACACCAGCCGGGTCGACACCGAGCAGATGGTCTTCCTCAGCGCGGGGAACTTCGACCTCAACCCGCCGCTGCGCTGGAAGGTCTACGGCGACAGCTACTCGATCGCCAGTTGAGACTCCGGTGGGCCGGGGCGGATCCCCCCGGTCCACCACGCCCTCAGTCGCAATTAATAAGTCCTCTGAATTATCAATATTCGCCCCGAATTCGATCTTCGAAAGTGTGAAAGTCCTGTTCATTCCGTAACGAATCGAGCAGGGGGATAACGAAGCCTCTTCCCCTTATTGACGCATTCGCCCGGTGGGGCTTGAATCCCTCCCCTGCCGCACTGTTCGCGGCGCAGTACAGGAGGCACCACCGATCATGATCAGACCCATGCGTCTCGCGGCCACGGGCACGGCCGCCGCGTCGCTCGCGCTCACCCTCGCGGCCTGCGGCCAGACCGCGGCGCCCCAGACGCCGGCGGCCGGCGGAGGCAGCGAGGGCGTCGGTCTGCTACTTCCGGAGAGCACCTCCTCGACCCGCTACGACGCGTTCGACAAGCCGCTGATCACACAGACGGTGACCAGCCTCTGCACGAAGTGCACGATGAGCTACGCCAACGCGGGCGGCGACGCGACCGTCCAGAAGAAGCAGTTCGACGACATGCTCGCCAAGGGCGTGAAGGTCATCCTGCTCGACCCGGTCGACGCCAAGCTCACCGCCCCGTGGGTCGACGCCGCCAACGCCAAGGGCGTGAAGGTCGTCGCCTACGACCGGCTGGCCCAGGGCAAGGTCGCCGCGTACGTCTCCTTCGACAACCAGCAGACCGGTCAGCTCCAGGGCCAGTCCCTGCTCGACGCGCTCGGCTCGAAGGCCTCCTCGGCCAACGTCGTGATGATCAACGGCGCCGAGTCCGACCCCAACGCGGCGCAGTTCCAGGCGGGCGCGCACCTGGCGCTGGACGGCAGGGTCAAGAAGATCGCCTACGAGCAGTCCGGCGAGTGGAAGCCGGAGGTGGCCACGGCGAAGATGAACGAGGCCATCCAGAGCCTCGGGAAGGAGGGCATCCAGGCCGTCTACGCCGCGAACGACGGCATGGCCGCCGCGGTCATCGACGCCCTGAAGGCCGCAGGTATCAAGAACGTGCCGGTGGGCGGCCAGGACGCCTCCATCGACGCGGTCCGCCGGGTGCTCGCGGGCGAGCAGGCGTTCACCATCTACAAGCCGTACAAGCCCGAGACGGACGCGGCGGGCAGCATCGCCGTCCAGCTGGCCGAAGGCCTGGACATCAGCACCACCGCGACCGCGGTCACCGACAGCGGCGGGCTGCACATCCCCTCGCTGCTGCTCACCCCGATCGTGGTGACCAAGTCGAAGGTGGAGGCCACGGTCGTCGGCGGCGGGCTCTACAAGGCGTCCGACATCTGCACCCAGCAGTACGCGCAGGACTGCGCGGACGCCGGGGTCAAGTAGCCGAGGCCGTCAGGCACGTGAAGCCGTCAGGCACGTGAAAGGGCGCGCTCGCACCGGACCTCCGGTACGGGCGCGTCCTGCTGCGCCGGGGCTCAGGCGCTCGCCGTGTAGTCGTAGAAGCCGCGGCCGGACTTGCGGCCCAGCAGACCCGCGTCGACCATCCGGGACAGCAGCGGCGGAGCGGCGTACAGCGGCTCCTTGTACTCGTCGTACATCGACTCGGCGATCGAGACGATGGTGTCCAGGCCGATCAGGTCGCACAGCCGCAGCGGGCCCATCGGGTGGGCGCAGCCGGCCTCCATGCCCTTGTCGATGTCGGAGGCGGTGGCCACGCCCGACTCGAACATCCGCACCGCGGAGAGCAGGTACGGGACGAGCAGCGCGTTGACCACGAAGCCGGCCCGGTCACGGGCGCGGATCGGCTCCTTGCCGAGCGCCTGGGCGGCGAAGGCCTCCACCCGCTCGGTGGTGGTCGCCGAGGTGGTCAGGGTCGGGATGACCTCGACCAGCTTCTGCACCGGCGCCGGGTTGAAGAAGTGCAGGCCGATCACCTGCTCCGGGCGGGAGGTGACGGCGGCCAGCTTCACGATCGGGATCGAGGAGGTGTTGGACGCCAGGATCGCGTCGCGGCGCTCGATCACCCGGTCCAGGGTCTCGAAGATCTTGACCTTGATGTCCTCGCGCTCGGCGACGGCCTCGATCACCAGGTCGCGGTCCGCGAAGTCGGACAGGTCGATGGTGAAGGACAGCCGGGACATCGCCTCGTCCCGCTGCTCGGGGGTCAGCTTGCCGCGGTTGACCGCCGTCTCCAGGGAGTTGGTCAGCCGGGTGCGGCCGAACTCCAGCGCCTCACCGCTGGCCTCCGACACCAGGACGTCCAGCCCGGCCCGGGCGAAGACCTCGGCGATGCCCGACCCCATCAGGCCGCAGCCGACTACTCCGACGCGCGCGATGTCACTCACTCAGTTGCCCTTCGGTGGTGCTGGGGGTCGCCCAGCGAACTGCTGGTCAGCGGGTCGGTGTACCGGAATGGGTGCACCGGTCACCGCCCCGACGACGTTACTACTCCGTACCGGCCAGTAGGTCACCCCCTCCCCGGCACAGTGCCAGCGTTCACACATCCTCCGAACGAGTGAGGCCGAGCCGCTCGCGCGTGTGCCCGGGGCCGTCGTCGCCCGGCGGCCGACAGAATGCCGCAGGTCCGACAAAACGCCGCGGACGGGGGCCGGGGACGGGAAAGGAGCACGGGGTGCCGATGGGATCACTCGCAGGACAGGTCGCCCTGATCACCGGCGCGGGCCGGGGAATCGGCCGGGAGATCGCCATCGGCCTGGCCGCCGAGGGCATGGCCGTCGGCCTGGTCGGCCGCACCCACGACACGCTGACCGAGACCCTCAAGGAGTGCTTCAAACGCGGCTCCCGGGGCGTCGCGGTCACCGCCGACGTCTGCCGTCCGGGGTCGGTGCGCGAGGCCGTCCGGCTGGTCGAGCGCGACCTCGGACCGATCGACCTGCTGGTCAACAACGCCGGCCTGGTCGACCGCGCCGAGGTGCCGATCTGGGAGACCGATCCCAACCAGTGGTGGCAGGTGATCGAGACCAACCTGCGCGGCCCCTACAACCTGCTGCGCTGCGTGCTGCCCGGCATGGTGACCCGCCGCCGCGGGCGGGTGGTCAACCTCAACTCCGGCTTCGCGCTGCGCCCGGACGGCAACTACACCGCGTACGCCACCTCCAAGGGCGCGCTGCTCCAGCTCTCCGACAACATGGCGGACTCGCTGGCCCAGCACGACATCGTGGTCCTGGACATCAGCCCCGGCGCGGTGGCCACCGACATGACCGCCGCGATGCCGATGTTCCAGGACATGAAGGCCTGGGGCTCGATCCCGTACATGGTCGCGGTCACCGTGGACGCCGCCCGGGGCCGCTTCGACGGGTTGCACGGGCGGTTCATCCACGCCGGGCGGGACGACCTCTCGGAACTGGTCGAGCGGGCCGAGGAGATCCGCGGGACGGACGCCCGAACGCTGCGGCTGCGCCCGTACAAGGACGGCGACCCGATGGCCTGACCCCTGCCGTCCGTCAGGCGCAGAGCTGGCTGGCGGTGACGGGCTTGAGCCCCGCCTTGGCCAGGCCGTCCAGTATCGCCGGCAGCGCGTCGATGGTGCACTGGTGGCCCATGTGCAGGGCCACCACCGAGCCGCCGCGCACCGCGCCCAGCACCCGGCGCTGGAGTTCGGCGGCGGTCGGGTCGTTGTAGTCGCGCGGGTCGACGTCGAAGGACAGCACGTGCTCGTAGCCGACGGCCTTGGCCTGGTCGCGCACCATCTGGGTGGCGTACTGGGCGGCGGAGGGGCGGAACCAGCGGCCGATCGAGCCGGTCAGCTTCTGCAGCCGGTCGGCGCACTGGGCGATCTCGGCGCGGGCCTGATCCGGGGTCATCGCCGAGATGTTCAGGTGGTTCTGGGTGTGGTTGCCCAGCTCGTGCCCGCCGTCCAGGATCCGCCGGGCCATCTGTGGCTGCTGGTCCAGCCAGCTGCCGACCACCATCACGGTCAGCTTGGCGCCGCGCTGCTCGGCGGCCTCCAGCAGCGCGGTGGCGAGTTTGGGGTCGCCGCTGCCGTGGAAGGTGAGCGCCACGTTCTTGCCGGTGCGCGGCCCGTACACCACCTCGTACGGCGTGCCGGCCGCGAGCGGCGTCAGCGCGGGCGGGGTCGGCGGGGCGGAGCTCTGGGTGGCGGCCGCGGTCGGCTGGCCGGTGGGCTGCGGCTCGGCCGGGGTGGTCGGGGCGGGGGACTCCGGGCCCTCGCCGCCGGTCCAGGCCGGGTCGGTGGATTGCTGCGGGTCGACGGTTCCGGGGTGCGCGGCGAGCGTCCCGGTGTCGGCCCGGCGGGGCGTACCGCCGGCGCAACCGGTGAGGAGCCCGCCGGCGGCGGTCAGGGCGGCCAGCTGGGCGGCGGTGCGCAGTACGGTGCGGCGGTCGGCAGTCATCGGCAGCCAGCATAGAGAGGACGGCCCCGCCCGGCGATCCGCCACGGGTGTCCACCCACTCCCTTGACGTGCACACACTCCGTTCTACGGGTGTTGCGTAAACCTGAACTCCCGCTGTTTCCACGGTGTGTCGTTGGATACGATCACGGCGCGCCGCGTGTTACGGGGCAGTAGGTACATTCCGGCATTTCGCATTGGGGGCGGAAGATGATGCACGAGGACACCGCGGCCGTCGGCCACGGCACGAGCACCGACTGGGAGTGGGCCAGAGCCGATGACTGGCAGCCGCCGAGCGGGCTGGACACCGGCATACCGCACACCGCGCGGATGTACGACTACTACCTGGGCGGCAAGGACAACTTCGAGGCGGACCGCAAGGCCGCCCAGGCCGCGATAGCCGCCTACCCCGCGCTGCCGCTGCTGGCCCGCACCAACCGGCAGTTCCTCGGCCGGGCCGTCGAGTTCGTCGCGGGTCGGGGGGTCCGCCAGTTCGTCGACATCGGTACCGGCATCCCGGCCGTCGGCTCCACCAGCGAGGTCGCCCAGCGGGTCGCCCCGGACGCCCGGGTGGTGTACGTGGACAACGACCCGATCGTCGCCACCCACGCCCGCGCCCTGCTGTCCGGCCACCAGGCCGGGCACACCTCCGTCATCGAGGCCGACCTGCGCGACCCGGAGGCCATCCTCGGCCACCCCGCGCTGGCCGCCGCCGTCGACCTCTCCCAGCCGGTCGCGCTGATGCTGGTCGCCGTCCTGCACTTCATCCGCGACGAGGAGGGCGCGCAGCGGATCGTGCGCACCCTGCGCGACGCGCTCGCGCCGGGCAGCGCGCTGATCCTCTCCCACGGCAGCCCCGACTTCGCCTCCCGCGAGAGCGCCGCCGAGGGCGCCCGGATCTACAAGAGCGCCAGCGCCCCGCTCGTCCTGCGCCCGCGCTCCGGCGTCGAACCCTTCTTCGGCGACTTCGAGTTCGTCGGGCCCGGCCTCGTCCAACTCCCGCTCTGGCGCCCCACCGCCGGCCACGTCCGCACCACCGAGCTCCCCGACGGCTGGCAGGACGTCTCCGCCTACGCCGGCGTCGCCTTCAAGCAGTAGCCGCCGACCACCCGGCCCCGGCGCCTCCACCCTGCGCCGGGACCGGCCGTCGAAGACCACGTCGAGACACTGACAGTCCCTCGGATACGTCGGTACGTACCGGGAGAAATTGACACGACGTGGCACTGCGTGCGGTGTTCACTTCCGCGACATGGAACCGTTCCTGTGGACTCATCGGGAGTGATCCCGATGAGCCGCGCGCCCCGAACGGTCTTGGGCGCACTGGTCCCCGGCGTACTCAACCCCGATAGGCGACACGCATCGCGTACGTGGTCCGTCCCGGGAGGCCGGTTCCCTCACGACCTGGCCAAGTGGGTCCGGCCAGAGGCGACGGGGAGGTCCCAGGCCATCTCGCTGGTGGCAAGGGAGCCCCGCACGCTGGCACCGAACCCGGCGTCCCAGATCGCGCAACGGACGCTACGCGAGGATGCCGCCACCGCGCGGGCCGCCAACCAGATGTCACTCAAACGAGCTAATGCACACCCCTGCGCACTACAGCACGAGCAGCTCGGAACCTCTGAGTGACTCCGGGATCCGCGCGTCCTTCGTCAACTGCTCCAAGGGCGAAGCCCGTCGGCTCAACCTGCCCAGGGTGCTCATCGACACAGCGGCGTAGGACCTCTACCGTCCGCGCAGCCCGTCCAGCTCGCGCCGGTCCCGCTTGGTCGGGCGGCCGGCGCCGCGGTCGCGCTCGAAGACCGGGGCGACGAGCTCGCGCGGCGGTCGCGGCGGACTGTTGTCGATCAGGCACTCCGCCGCGACCGAGGCGCCGACCCGCTTGCGGATCAGCTTGCGCACCACGACGACCCGCTCGTACCCCTCCTCGCGGACCCGCACCTCGTCCCCGGGTTTGAGGGTCTGGGCCGGCTTGGCCCGCTCGCCGTTCACCCGAACGTGCCCGGCCTTGCAAGCGGCGGCCGCCAGCGATCGCGTCTTGGCCAGCCGAACCGACCAGATCCAGGCGTCCACCCGCACGCTTCCCTCGTCTTCAGCCACCCCACGAGCCTACCCAAGGCCCGCCCCAGGCCCGCCCGAGGCCTAGGCGGCCGAAGGCGCCTCCTGGACGGCCCAGCCGTTGCCGTCCGGGTCGTTGAAGAACACGAAGTTGTTCCAGGCCTCGCCGTGCCCGTCCATCCGCGAGCCCGCCACGAAGTGCTGGACCGGGCTGACCGCCACGCCGCGCGCCGCGAGCTCCGCGTGCGCCCTCTCGATGTCCGGCACCACCAGTTGGAGGCCCTTCACCGAGCCGGGCGCCGAATCGATCACCCCCGTCCCCACCACGATCGAGCAGGGCGATCCCGGAGGAGTCAGCTGGACCACCCGGACACCGTCCCGCAGCCAGGTGTCGTGGTCGACGGTGAAGCCGGCCTGCTCCTCGTAGAAGACCTTCGCGCGGTCCACGTCCGCCACCGGAACCACCACGACCTCGAGCTTCCAGTCCATCGCCCTCACCTCTCTCGGCCGGGCTCTTCCAGTATCCGTCCGCTCGGATCCCATAAAAACTGTTCCCCGCCAGGTGTCCGATAGCCTGAGAACACGATGAATCCGCAGACCGCGCCCGCCGCCACCCCGCCGGCCACCCCGCTGGCCACCTCGTGGGGCACCTTCGACCTCACCCGCTTCCCGGCGGACCCGCGCGAGCGGCTGCGGGCCTGGGACGCCGCCGACGAGTACCTGCTGCGCCACCTCGCCGGCGAGGCGGACAGTGCCGCCGGCACCCCGACCGAGCTGGCCGGCCGCCGGATCGCCGTCCTCGGCGACCGCTGGGGCGCGCTGACCACCGCGCTCGCGCCGTACGAACCGGTCCAGATCACCGAGTCCCACCTCGGCGGGCAGGCGACCCGGGAGAACCTCGCCCGGGCCGGCGTCGCCGTCGACGAGGCCCGGCTGCTGACCACCCGGGACACCCCGCCGGAGCGGATCGACGTGCTGCTGGTGCGCGTCCCCAAGAGCCTGGCCCTGCTGGAGGACCAGCTGCACCGGCTCGCCCCGGCGATCCACCCCGGCACGGTCGTGGTCGGCACCGGCATGGTCACCGAGATCCACACCTCGACCCTGCAGCTCTTCGAGAAGATCCTCGGTCCGACCCGCACCTCGCTCGCGGTCCGCAAGGCCCGGCTGATCTTCTGCACCCCCGACCCGGCGCTCGACCCCGGCGCCAGTCCGTGGCCGCACCGCTACGCGCTGCCGCCGGACGTCGGCCCCGCCTCCGGCCGTACGGTGGTCAACCACGCCGGCACCTTCTGTGCCGAGCGGCTCGACATCGGCACCCGCTTCTTCCTGGCCCACCTGCCGACCCCCGCCGCCGGGGACCGGGTGGTCGACCTCGGCTGCGGCAACGGCGTGGTCGGTACGGCCGCCGCGCTGGCCGGGCCGGACGCGGAGCTGGTGTTCGTGGACGAGTCCCACCAGGCGGTGGCCTCGGCCGAGCAGACCTTCCGCACCAACCTGGGCCCGGACGCCGCAGCCGAGTTCCTCGCCGCCGACGCGCTCGCCCCGGAGCTGTTCGCCCCCGGCTCGGTGGACCTGGTGCTCAACAACCCGCCGTTCCACTCCCACCAGGCCACCACCGACGCCACCGCCTGGCGGATGTTCACCGGCTCCCGGCGGGCGCTCAAGCCCGGCGGCGAGCTCTGGGTGGTCGGCAACCGCCACCTCGGCTACCACGTCAAGCTGCGCAAGCTCTTCGGCAACTGCCAACTCGTCGCCGGGAACCCCAAGTTCGTGGTGCTGCGGGCCGTCAAGCGGTAACCCGCCCGGCAGTTCAACAGTGCTGCTCCGCTTCGGAAGCCGGGGTGGCACCCGTCGCTCCCGCCTCGCGACCGGCACTGCGGTCCCCGCGCCCAGCCTTGCATGACTTTTCCTCCGCGCGTATATTCATGCCACGACTAAGGAGGAACGCCATGGCATTGCGAGTCGCCGTCGCCGGCGCGAGCGGGTACGCGGGCGGCGAGGTGCTGCGCCTGCTGCTCGGCCACCCGGAGGTGGAGATCGGGGCCCTGACCGGCGGCTCGAACGCGGGCACCCGCCTGGGCGCGCTGCAGCCGCACCTGATCCCGCTGGCCGACCGCATCCTCGAACCCACCACCCCCGAGGTGCTGGCCGACCACGACGTGGTGTTCCTGGCGCTGCCGCACGGCCAGTCCGCCGCCGTCGCCGAGGCGCTCGGCCAGAACGTCCTGGTGGTCGACTGCGGCGCCGACTTCCGGCTCAAGGCCGCCGCCGACTGGGAGCAGTTCTACGGCTCCGCGCACGCCGGCACCTGGCCCTACGGCCTGCCCGAACTCCCCGGCCACCGCGCCGCGTTGAAGGGCAGCAACCGGATCGCGGTACCGGGCTGCTACCCGACGGCGGTCTCCCTGGCGCTCTTCCCCGCCTACGCGGCCGGGCTCGCCGAGTCGGAGGCCGTCGTGGTCGCCGCCTCCGGCACCTCCGGCGCCGGCAAGGCCGCCAAGCCCCACCTGCTGGGCAGCGAGGTCATGGGCAGCGTCAGCCCGTACGGCGTCGGCGGCGTGCACCGGCACACCCCGGAGATGGTGCAGAACCTCACTCCGTTGGCGGGCGAGCCGGTCACCGTCTCCTTCACCCCCACCCTCGTCCCGATGCCGCGCGGCATCCTCGCCACCTGCTCGGCCAAGGCCAAGCCGGGCGTGAGCGCCGAGAGCCTGCGCGCCGCCTACGCCGAGGCGTTCGCGGACGAGCCGTTCGTCCACCTGCTGCCCGAAGGGCAGTGGCCGCAGACCAGCAGCGTCTACGGCGCCAACACCGCCCTGGTCCAGGTCGCCCTGGACCCGACTGCCGGGCGGATCATCGCGATCAGCGCGATCGACAACCTGGTCAAGGGCACCGCGGGCGGCGCGGTGCAGAGCATGAACATCGCCCTCGGACTGCCCGAGGAGCTGGGCCTTCCCGTGAACGGAGTCGCACCGTGACCACTCAGAACACCGGCGTGACCGCCGCCAAGGGCTTCCGGGCCGCCGGGGTCACCGCGGGCATCAAGGCCTCCGGCACCCCGGACCTCGCGCTGGTGGTCAACGACGGCCCCTCGCTCGCGGCGGCCGGCGTCTTCACCGCCAACCGGGTCAAGGCCGCGCCGGTGCTCTGGTCCGAGCAGGTCCTCAAGGGCGGCCAGGTCTCCGCGGTCGTCCTCAACTCCGGTGGCGCCAACGCCTGCACCGGCCCGCTCGGCTTCCAGGACACCCACGCCACCGCGGAGAAGGCGGCCGAGGAGCTGGGTCTCAACGCGGGCGAGGTCGCCGTCGCCTCCACCGGCCTGATCGGCGTCCGGCTGCCGATGGACGTCCTGCTGCCCGGCGTCACCCTGGCCGCCGCGGAGCTCAGCGAGACCGGCGGCGAGGCCGCCGCGATCGCCATCAAGACCACCGACACCGTGCACAAGACCGCCCAGGTCACCAGCCCGGCCGGCTGGACGGTCGGCGGCATGGCCAAGGGCGCGGGCATGCTCGCCCCGAGCCTGGCCACCATGCTGGTCGTCCTCACCACCGACGCCGACCTGGACGCCGCCGCCCTGGACGCCGCGCTGCGCGGCGCCACCCGCACCACCTTCGACCGGATCGACTCCGACGGCTGCATGTCGACCAACGACACCGTGCTGCTGCTCGCCTCCGGCGCCACCGGCATCACCCCGGACCAGGCCGAGTTCGCCGAGGCCGTCCGCGCGGTCAGCGCCGACCTGGCCCGCCAGCTGATCGGCGACGCCGAGGGCGCCGGCAAGGACATCCGGATCGACGTCACCGGCGCCGCCACCGAGGACGAGGCCGTCGACGTCGCCCGGACGATCAGCCGCAACAACCTGCTCAAGTGCGCCGTCCACGGCGAGGACCCCAACTGGGGCCGGGTGCTGGCCGCGATCGGCACCACCTCCGCCGCCTTCGACCCGAACCGGCTCGACGTGGCCATCAACGGCGTCTGGGTCTGCAAGGACGGCGGCGTGGGCGAGGACCGCGACCTGGTGGACATGAAGGGCCGCGAGGTCGTCATCACCGCGAACCTCAACGCCGGTACGGCGAGCGCCTCGCTGTGGACCAACGACCTCACCGCCGACTACGTCCACGAGAACAGCGCCTACTCCAGCTGACACCTGATCGGACGAGGAACCGAGACCCGTGCAGATCGCACCCAAGGGCGAACAGGCCCGCAACAACAACGCGTTGCCCAAGGCCATGACGCTGATCGAGGCGCTGCCGTGGCTGGAGCGCTTCCACGGCAAGACCGTCGTGATCAAGTTCGGCGGCAACGCCATGGTGGACCACAGCCTCAAGGCGGCCTTCGCCCAGGACGTCGTCTTCCTCCGCTACGCCGGACTCCACCCCGTCGTGGTGCACGGCGGTGGCCCACAGATCAGCGCCCAACTCGACAAGCTCGGGCTGGAGTCCAGCTTCACCAACGGCCTGCGCGTGACCACCCCCGAGACCATGGACGTGGTCCGGATGGTGCTGGCCGGCCAGGTGCAGCGGGAGCTCGTCGGCCTGCTCAACGAGCACGGCCCGTTCGCCGTCGGCATGACCGGCGAGGACGCCCACACCATGACCGCGGTCAAGCGCTACGCGGTGGTGGACGGCGAGCAGGTCGACATCGGCCTGGTCGGGGACATCGTCAACATCGAGGCCGGCGCGGTGAAGGCGCTGATCACCGACGGCCGGATCCCGGTCATCTCCTCGATCGCCCGCGGCGCCGACGGCCACGTCTACAACATCAACGCGGACACCGCCGCCTCCGCCCTCGCGGTCGCGCTCGGCGCCGAGATGCTGGTGGTGCTCACCGACGTCGAGGGCCTCTACAAGGACTGGCCGCACTCCGACGACGTGATCAGCCAGCTCAACGCGAGCGAGCTGGAGGATCTGCTGCCGGGCCTGGCCAGCGGCATGGTCCCCAAGATGGAGGGCTGCCTGCGCGCCGTCCGCTCCGGCGTGGGCACCGCCCGCGTGCTGGACGGCCGGGTCCCGCACAGCCTGCTGCTGGAGATCTTCACCGACGAGGGCATCGGCACGATGGTCGTGCCGGACGACGAACCGACCGTGACCGGGGGACTGGCATGACGCACAACGAGCAACTCACCGGCCGGTGGCAGCACACCTTCACCGACAACTACGGCACCCCCCGCATCCCGCTGGTGCGCGGCGAGGGCGTCAAGCTCTGGGACGCCGACGGCAAGGAGTACACCGACCTGCTCGGCGGCATCGCCGTCAACGCCCTCGGCACCGCCCACCCGGCCGTGGTCGAGGCGGTCAGCAAGCAGATCGCCACTCTCGGCCACGTCTCCAACCTCTTCATGGCCGAGCCGACCATCGCTCTCGCCGAGCGGTTGCTGGAGCTGGACGGCCGGGAGGGCGGCCGGGTGTTCTTCTGCAACTCCGGCGCCGAGGCCAACGAGGCGGCCTTCAAGATCAGCCGGCGCACCGGCCGCACCCATCTGGTCGCCCTCCAGGGCGGCTTCCACGGCCGGACCATGGGCGCCCTCGCGCTCACCGGCCAGCCCGCCAAGCAGGACCCGTTCCGCCCGCTGCCCGGCGACGTCACCCACGTCCCGTTCGGCGACGTCGAGGCGCTGCGCGCGGCCGTCACCACCGAGACCGCCGCCGTCTTCCTGGAGCCGATCCAGGGCGAGAACGGCGCCGTCCCGCTGCCCGAGGGCTACCTCAGGGCCGCCCGCGAGATCACCCGGGCCACCGGCACCCTGCTCGTCCTGGACGAGATCCAGACCGGCATCGGCCGCACCGGCCACTGGTTCGCCCACCAGGCCGAGGAGGGCATCGAGCCGGACGTGGTCACCCTGGCCAAGGCGCTCGGCGGCGGCCTGCCGATGGGCGCGGTGCTGGCCTTCGGCGAGGCGGCCGAGCTGCTCACCCCGGGCCAGCACGGCACCACCTTCGGCGGCAACCCGGTGGCCGCCGCGGCCGGGCTCGCGGTGCTGGACACGATCGAGTCCCAGGGCCTGCTGGAGCACGTCCGCAAGATCGGCGAGCGGCTGCGGCACGGCGTCGAGGCGATCGGCGACCCGCTGGTCTCGCACGTGCGCGGGGCCGGACTGCTGCTCGGCATCGTGCTCACCCGGCCGGTCTCGGCCAAGGTCCAGGCCGCCGCACAGGAGGCGGGCTTCCTGGTCAACGCGGCCGTCCCGGACGCAGTACGGCTGGCGCCGCCGCTGGTGCTGACCGAGCAGGAGGCGGACGCCTTCCTGGCCGCGCTGCCCGGCATCCTCCGGATGGTGCGCGAGAGCGCCCCGGCCGATGCGAGCTGACCGTCGTCCGGGAGAATAATCACATGACCGATTCCCGCTCCGGCCCCTCCGCCGCCGGCCCGACGCCGCAGGTCCCGCAGACCCGCACCGCGCGCCACCGGCGGATCGTGGACCTGCTCACCCGCCAGCCCGTGCGTTCGCAGAGCCAGCTCGCCAAGCTGCTCGCCGACGACGGACTCGTGGTCACCCAGGCCACCCTCTCCCGGGACCTGGACGAGCTGGGCGCGGTCAAGATCCGCAACCGGGACGGCGCGCTGATCTACGCCGTCCCGGCCGAGGGCGGCGACCGTACGCCGCGTGCGCCGATGGGGGAGTCGGCCAGCGAGGGCCGGATGGCCCGGCTGGCCGGCGAGCTGATGGTCTCCGCGACCGCCTCCGGAAACCTGGTCGTGCTGCGCACCCCGCCCGGGGCCGCGCAGTTCCTGGCCTCGGCGATCGACCAGGCCGAGGTGTTCGAGATCATCGGCACCATCGCCGGTGACGACACCGTGCTGCTGATCAGCCGGGATCCGTCCGGCGGCCAGGCGCTCGCCGACCACCTCATGCAGCTCGCCCAGGCCAAGGCCCAGTAACACCACGACGCCCCGAAACCCCGGTACTCGGACCAGCTCCGGCCGGGGTTTTGTGTTTCATGCGGCATCGTGCATACTTATGCCACCTACTGCACATGTGTGCACCACTGCAGCCGTGTAAGGAGCCACCGCGATGACCGCCCAGCAGTCCTCCGACGTCCGCCTCTGGGGCGCGCGCTTCGCCGACGGCCCGTCCGAGGCGCTGGCCAGGCTCTCCGCCTCGGTCCACTTCGACTGGCGCCTCGCCCCGTACGACATCGCCGGCTCCAAGGCCCACGCCCGGGTGCTGCACAAGGCCGGACTGCTCTCCGAGTCGGAACTCGCCGCCATGCTGGCCGGCCTCGACCAGCTGCTCACCGACGTCCAGGCCGGCACCTTCACCGGCACCGTCGCCGACGAGGACGTCCACACCGCCCTGGAGCGTGGTCTGCTGGAGCGCCTCGGCGCCGACCTCGGCGGCAAGCTGCGGGCCGGGCGCTCGCGCAACGACCAGATCGCCACCCTGTTCCGGATGTACCTGCGGGACCACGCCAAGACCATCGGCGGCCTGCTGCTCGACCTCCAGCACGCCCTGGTCGGCCTCGCCGAGGCGCACCCCGACACCGCGATGCCGGGCCGCACCCACCTGCAGCACGCCCAGCCCGTCCTCTTCGCCCACCACGTCCTCGCGCACGTGCAGGCCCTCGGCCGGGACGCCGAGCGGCTGCGCCAGTGGGATGCCCGCACCGCCGTCTCCCCGTACGGCTCCGGCGCGCTGGCCGGCTCCTCGCTCGGCCTCGACCCGCAGGCCGTCGCCGCGGACCTCGGCTTCGAGGGCGGCTCCGTCGGCAACTCCATCGACGGCACCGCCTCGCGCGACTTCGTCGCCGAGTTCGCCTTCGTGACCGCGATGATCGGCGTCAACCTCTCCCGGATCGCGGAGGAGGTGATCATCTGGAACACCAAGGAGTTCGGCTTCATCACGCTGCACGACGCCTTCTCCACCGGCTCTTCGATCATGCCGCAGAAGAAGAACCCGGACATCGCCGAGCTGGCCCGCGGCAAGTCCGGCCGGCTGATCGGCAACCTGACCGGCCTGCTGGCCACCCTCAAGGCGCTGCCGCTCGCCTACAACCGGGACCTCCAGGAGGACAAGGAGCCGGTCTTCGACTCCTGCGACACCCTGGAGGTGCTGCTGCCCGCGTTCACCGGGATGATGGCCACCCTCACCGTGCACCGGGAGCGGCTGGAGGAGCTGGCCCCGGCCGGCTTCTCGCTCGCCACCGACATCGCCGAGTGGCTGGTCAAGCAGGGCGTGCCGTTCCGGGTCGCGCACGAGGTGGCCGGAGCCTGCGTCAAGGTCTGCGAGGCCCGGGGCATCGAGCTGTCCGACCTGACCGACGAGCAGTTCGCCGCGATCTCCGCGCACCTGACCCCCGAGGTCCGCTCGGTGCTCAGCGTCCACGGCGCCATCGCCGCCCGCAACGGGCGCGGCGGCACCGCCCCCTCGGCCGTCGCGGTCCAGCTCGCCGAGGTGAAGGCGGACCTGGCGCGGCAGCAGGAGTGGGCCGAGGGCTGACCGTCGGTCAGCGGGGGAGGGGCGCGGCGGTCCGACCGGCGCGCCCCTCCCGCGTACGTGCCCCGGTCCGGGCGTAACCGCGCCCGCCCGGGCCCGTCATGCACGGTGTGTGCACAGCCCTTCCGCCCGTCCCCTCGGCCGAGGACGTCTTCCTCGCCGAACGCCGCCGCCACGTGGTCCGCGAGGCCGTCGCCGCCCTGCCCGGCCGCTGCCCCCAACTGGTCGCCGCCCTCGCCGAGGACCCACCGCCGACCTACCGCGAACTCTCCGAGCGCCTCGGCATGCCCCGCGGCTCCATCGGCCCCACCCGCTCCCGCTGCCTGGCCTGCCTCCGGCTGCTGCTCCATGCGGAGCGTTATCTCTGAGTGATCGCGGCGGCTCCCCGTACCGCCCTCCCGCCTCACCCCGCCGCCTTCCACGCCCCCGCCCGCCCGGGCGTGACACTCGCCACTGTCTGCCCCTCCGAAGATTGAGGGGAGCTGACACCCGGGTAGAGCGCTGGCGAACGTCACTCTTGACGGTGGTGCGATCCCTCGGATACTGAGCGTGAGCGCGCCACCCTCTGCGCGCCGGGCACGACGACTGGGGAGGCCCCTCCACATGGGCATGAGTGTGATCATCTCGGCCGCGGCGGCCGAAGATGCCGAGCAGATCCTCAAGCTCCAGTACCTGGGCTACCAGCCCGAGGCGGAGCTGTACGGCGACTGGGCGATCGAGCCCCTGACACAGACCCTGGAGAGCCTGCGCGCCGAGCTGGCCGAGCAGCACGTCCTGGTCGCCCGGCTGGGCGACGAGGTGGTGGGCGCCGTCCGCGGCCACGTCGACGCCGAGGGCATCGGCCGGATAGGGCTCCTGGTGGTCCATCCCCGGATGCAACGGCACGGCCTGGGTGGGCGGCTCCTGGACGCCCTGGAGCGCAGCCTCGCCGACGACGGCCGTCCGGTGACCGCCTACCACCTGTTCACCGGCCACCGCAGCCTCGGCAACCTGCGCCTGTACGCCCGCCAGGGCTACCGGCAGACCGCCGTCGAGCAGGTCAGCAGCCGGCTGAGCTTCGTGCACCTGGAGAAGCCGGTCGCGACCCCGCTCGCCGCGACCGCCTGAGCCCCCGCCCGTACGGGCCGCTCCTCGGCGCCGCCACCATCCGGACCGGAAGGTGGCGGCGCCGAGTCGCATCTGCGCTGGTCACGGCTACACGTGTCCGTAATGCGGACAGCTGTGCAGAATAATTGGGCGCAATTCGGCTGATCTGTTTTACTGGCTCACATGACTGCGACGACGAACTGGACCCCCACCGGCACGCTGCCGGCAGGTGAGCGTGCCATGTGCCGTCGAATGTGTCACTGCTGAGGGCCACCGCCCCCGGGCACCCCGCTGAGGGTGCCTCCCCCTCGCGCCCCGAAGCGAGACTCCGGCGCCGCTCCCGTCCGTGCGAGCGCGCCTTCCTCCCGGAACCCCTCCCTTTGGCGTGCCCGCCCACCCGCGGCCGCCGATGACTCGTAAGGGCCACGCCGTCGCGCGGCCCGGCCGTCCAGCGGCCACGATCAAGGGGTGGCAGGTCCGGATCCCCCTGGCGAGGCGTCGTGGGACACCGCCGACCGCAACCCCGGTCGGGCGGTCGACACCGGCGCCCGCCCCGACCCACGGAAGCAGCTGTGATCACCACCACGGACCTCACGAAGGTCTACCGCTCCCGAGGCCGCGAGGTGACCGCCCTCGCCGGCGTCGACCTGCACGTCCGCCCGGGCGAGGTCTACGGGGTCGTCGGCACCAGCGGTGCCGGCAAGTCCACCCTCATCCGCTGCGTGAACATGCTGGAACGCCCGAGCTCCGGCACCGTCACCGTGGACGGGGTCGAGCTGACCGCGCTGTCCGGCGGCGAGAACCGGGCCGGCCGGGAGCTGCGCGAGGCGCGCCGCCGGATCGGCATGGTCTTCCAGCACTTCAACCTGCTGTCCTCGCGGACGGTCCAGCAGAACGTCGAACTCCCGCTGGAGATCATCGGCCTGGACCGCACCCAGCGTCGCCGCAAGGCCGCCGAGCTGCTCGACCTGGTCGGCCTCGGCGACAAGGCCCGCAGCTACCCCAACCAGCTGTCCGGTGGCCAGAAGCAGCGCGTCGGCATCGCCCGCGCCCTGGCCGGCGACCCCAAGGTGCTGCTCTCCGACGAGGCCACCTCGGCGCTCGACCCGGAGACCACCCGCTCGATCCTCAAGCTGCTGCGCGACCTCAACCAGCAGCTGGGCCTGACGGTCCTGCTGATCACCCACGAGATGGACGTCATCAAGACCGTCTGCGACTCCGCCGCCCTGATGCGCGGCGGCCGGGTGGTCGAGTCCGGCGAGCTCACCGACCTGCTGGCCGATCCCGGCTCGGAGCTGGCCCGCGAGCTGTTCCCGCTCAGCGAGTTCGGCACCGGGCAGCCCGGCTCCACCGTGCTGGAGATCACCTTCCAGGGCGACTCCTCGGGCCAGCCGTTCGTCTCCCAGCTCGCCCGCACCTACCAGATCGACATCAACATCCTCGGCGCCGCCGTCGAGACCATCGCCGGCCGGATGGTCGGCCGGATGCGGGTCGAGCTGCCCGGCGCCCACCAGGACAACGTGGTGCCGATCGGCTACCTGCGCGAGCAGGGCCTGCAGGTGGACGTGATCGGCGCGGGGAACGGAGCGGTGGCATGACCTGGGACCAGATGTGGGCCCTGATGGGGCCCGCCACACAGGAGACCTTCCAGATGGTCGGGGTGTCCGCGGCGGTCACCGTGCTGCTCGGCCTGCCGCTGGGCGTGCTGCTGGTGCTCACCGACAAGGGCGGCCTGCTCGCCAACCGGGCCGTCAACAAGGCCATCGGCTTCGTGGTGAACATCGCCCGCTCGGTGCCGTTCATCATCCTGATGATCGCGCTGATCTCCTTCACCCGCTGGCTGGTCGGCACCTCCATCGGCTGGCAGGCCGCGACCGTGCCGCTCACCATCGGCGCCATCCCGTTCTTCGCCCGCCTGGTCGAGACCTCCGTCCGTGAGGTCGACCGCGGCCTGATCGAGGCGGTCCAGTCGATGGGCGCCAGCACCTGGACGATCGTGCGCAAGACCCTGCTGCCCGAGGCACTGCCCGGCATCGTGGCCTCGGTCACCACCACGGTCATCACCCTGATCAGCTACTCCGCGATGGCCGGCACGGTCGGCGGCGGCGGCCTCGGCACCCTCGCCGTCAACTACGGCTACCAGCGCTTCGAGACGGCCTTCATGTGGGTCATCGTGGCCGAGCTGGTGATCCTCGTCACCGCCGTCCAGCTGATCGGCGACTTCGCCGTCCAGCGCCTCGCCCACCGCGGCCGCACCGGCGGCCGGACCCGGCTGCTCGGCCGCACCCCGACGACTCCCGACAAGGACCTCGTCGCCTCCTAGACCTCCCTCGTCCGACTCCGGACGCGGCTCCCAGGAACACGCAGAAAGGCACTTTTCGTGCGCAACGCCCTGAAGTTCACCAGTGTCCTCGCCACCGCCGGCCTCGCTCTCTCACTGGCCGCCTGCGGCAGCTCCGGGTCCTCCTCCTCGGACCCGAACGCGCCGCTGAAGGTCGTCGCGAGCCCCACCCCGCACGGGCAGATCCTCAAGTACGTCAAGGACAACCTCGCGGAGAAGGCGGGCCTCAAGCTCGACATCAAGGAGGTCACCGACTACGTGACCCCCAACACGGCGGTGCAGGACGGTTCGGCCGACGCCAACTACTTCCAGCACGTCCCGTACCTGGAGGACTTCAACAAGAAGCACGGCACCGACATCGTCTCGGTCGAGACCGTGCACCTGGAGCCGCTGGGCCTCTACTCCAAGAAGGTCAAGGCGATCACCGACCTGCCGGACGGCGCCACCATCGGCCTGCCCAACGACGCCACCAACGAGGGCCGCGCGCTCAAGCTGCTCGCCGACAACAAGCTGATCACCCTCAAGGACGGCGTCAGCACCACCGCCACCCCGGCCGACGTGACGGGCAACCCGAAGAACCTCAAGTGGAAGGAGCTGGAGGCCGCCCAGCTGCCCCGCTCGGTCTCCGACCTCGACGCCGCCGTCATCAACGGCAACTACGCGATCGACTCCGGCCTGAAGCCGGCCACCGACGCGCTGGTGCTGGAGAAGGCCGAGGGCAACCCGTACGCCAACATCCTCGCCGTCAAGAAGGGCAAGGAGAACGACCCGCGGGTCAAGAAGCTCGCCGAGCTGCTGCACTCCGACGAGGTCAAGAAGTACATCAACGACACCTTCCAGGGCTCGGTCATCCCGGCCTTCTGATCGTCATACGGTCATACCTTGTCACGTTCAACCGGGCCCCCGCCGCACCTCGGCGGGGGCCCGGTCGGGCAGTATGCACCAGGGACACCACGGGAGACCGGGTTCTGACGTACCGTCGTGCGGCGGCGCACCGCGTGGTACCCGGGGCGCGACGGAGGCGTACGGTGTTGTGTTCACGACCCGGCGAGGAGAGACGGCATGGCAGCGAGCTTCCCCGAGACCGCCATCAGCACCGAACGGCTGCTGCTGCGTCCCCTTGCGGAGGACGACGCCCCGGGCCTGGCCACCATGATGGCCGACGACCTCGTCCTGGCCTGGACGGATCTCCCGCACCCCTTCACCGAGCAGTACGCGGCCGAGCTCGCCCGCACCGTCGCCCCCGTCCACCGGGCGGACGGCCGCGGCATAGTCTTCGCCGTCACCGAGCACCTGACCCAGCGCCTGGTCGGCCTGGTCGAGCTGCGCAACACCGACTGGCGGCTGCGCAGCACCGAGATCTCCTACGTCACTGCCGTCTGGGCCCGCGGTGAGGGCTACGCCCCGGAGGCCGTGCTCGGCGTCGCCCAGTGGTTGTTCGAGGACCGCGGCTTCCTGCGCCTGGAGATGCGCACCGCCGCTGGGAACACCGCCGCCCAGCAGGTCGCCCAGAAGATCGGCGGCATCAGCGAGGGCGTGCTGCGCAGCGCCTGGATAGTGCGGGGCGAGTCCGGCGAGGTCGTGGAAGAGAGCCGCAGTGACCTGATCCTGTGGAGCCTGCTCCCGGAGGACCTGGAGTCGCCCGACCTGCGCCGGGACGGCTGGCACGGCGACCACCGCTACGTGCTGCGCGACTGATCCACCGCCCGTCGCCGCCGTGACGGCACCCGGCCACCTGATCGGCACGGACATGTGTACGAGATGTCGGCCCCCGAGGGATCACACCCGGTAGCCTCTGCACCGGTGCCGCACAGTCGGCGCGACGAGCCGCGCACGAGTCGAGGGAGAACGGCCGCAGATGGCTGACCGGATCACGGTCATCGGGTGGGACGGAACGCCGCTGACCGAGGCCGCCGGTGCGGCCCTCGCCGCGGCGACCCTGGTGGCCGGCGCCCCCTACCAACTGGGCGCCCTCCCGGTGCCGGACGCCGCCGAGCGGATCACCCTCGGCAACATCCAGCAGGCCGCCAAGCGGATCGCCGAGCACCGCGGCGCCGCCGTCGTGGTCGCCGAGGGCGACCCGGGCTTCTTCGGCGTGGTGCGCACCCTGCGCCGCCCCGAGTACGGCCTCGAACTCGAAGTCCTGCCCGCCGTCTCCTCCGTCGCCGCCGCCTTCGCGCGGGCCGGGATGCCCTGGGAGGACGCCCAGGTGGTCAGCGCCCACGGCGGCCGGCTGCGCCGCGCGGCCAACATCTGCCGGGCCCACCCCAAGGTCGCGGTGCTCACCGCGCCGGGCGCGGGCCCGAGCGAACTCGCCCTGATGCTGCGCGGGGTGCACCGGACCTTCGTGGTCTGCGAGGCCCTCGGCACCCCGGAGGAGGACGTCGCCGTCCTGACCTCCGACCGGATCGCCGACCATGTCTGGCGCGACCCCAACGTGGTGCTGGTGATCGGCGGCACCGCCCAGCCCGGGGCGGTGGGCGAGGCGGCCGGCTGGCTGGCCGGGCGCCCGGTCGGCTACCCCGGCGCGGAACGCGGCTGGGCGCTCCCCGTCGACGCCTATGCGGGCGCCGGGCGCACGGAGGATGAAACGGGCGCGTCGGGAGCACTCCCCGCGCACGTCCGCGCGCTGGTGCTGGCCCGTCTGGGTGCACGGCCCGGGGACCTGGTCTGGTCGGTCGGCGCCGGCAGCGGCGCCCTCGCGGTGGAGGCGGCCCGGTTCGGCGCCGCCGTGGTCGCCGTGGAGGCCTCCCGCTCGGCCTGCGCCCGGCTCGCCGTCAACGCCCGCCGGTACGGCGTCGAAGTGGAGACGGTGCACGGCCGGGGCCCCGAGGTGCTGGGCGGGCTGCCGGAGCCGGACGCCGCGGTGGTGGAGTCCGGCGGCCTCGACGTGGTGCGCGCCGTGCTGGCCCGCAAGCCCGAGCGCTTCGTCGCGCTGGCCCGCACCTTCGCCGAGGCGGAGGAGATCCGCCGGGCCATCGCCGAGGCGGGCTACCGGGCGGACGGGGCGCTCCTGCAGTCCACCCCGCTGCGGCCCGCGGGCGAGGGCGGCGGCCTGGAGCTCGGGACGGGCGCGAGCGGTGCGCTGCTGCTCTGGGGTGAGCAGATCGTTTGAACCCTCCCCCAGTTGAAGCAGGGGGATTCCTGGCTCACTCTGCCTGACACCTAGCAGGTGGCGGGGCTTACGAGATCAACACCAGCCGGGTTGGAACCAGCCCGGTTTGGCAGTGCAGGCAAAGGAGCTGCTGTGCTGGCTTGGTTCTCGCTCAGCACATCGGGGATCGTACCGCCTTCGGGTGGGCGACGGTTCGTGGTGACGGTGAATCGTCGGTTCCTGGAGGCGTTCGGTGAAGGCCTCGGGTGAGTGCCGGGACCGCCGCGCGGGCTCGGCGGTGATCCAGGTCGCATCCGGACACTGATTCGGGAGGTCGCCGCGCCGGGCCGGTAGTGTGGCGTCCCAGGCGGCTGCAGCCGTCGGCGACCCGCCTGATTCGGTCGGTTTGTCACCTTTTTGGCGTGGTGCAATCCGGTTCCGCTCGGAGTGTGGGCAATTCGACGGGCCGTGTGCCGGACCTGGAGAATGCCGTAGGGTCCGGTGCGGTCGTGCCGGTTGCTCCGGGTTGTCGTTGTTTCAGATGGTGCGCCGTCCTCACGGGCGGGGCCCGGGCCGGGGTGCCGCAGCGCGCCGGAAGGACTTTGGCCGCAGCGCTTCGGCGCGGCGGCCGCGTGTGGTTGAGGGGCGGGTCGGTGCAGGCCCGGCCCGTGCGGATGGGCGCTGCGGTCGGTGATCGCGTCGCCAAGGGGCGCGGCAGCGGCCTGGAAGGAGCTTTGACAATGACCGATGGCGGCCACGTCCCGGGCGAGGGACTGCCGGAGCACCTGCACGCCGGGCCGGACCCGCTCGGCGGACCGGAGGGCGTCGCGGGCGTTGCACCCCTGCAGGGCGTCGTGACGGACGGCGGAATGATCCCCAACCCGGCGGCCCCGGTCGGCGGCCTGCCCGGCGCGGTGCCCCTCGGCGCCGGCGTCATCCCGCCGCAGGCCCAGCCCGAGTACACCGTGCCCGGCATGCCGTCCCAGGCTGTCCAGGGCGAGGGCTGGACCGTCGACCAGGGTGCCGCGCGCCCGGCCTTTCACTTCGTCGACCAGCCGGACGGGCTGGACGACGAGGACGACGTGCTGCTGATGCCCGGTCCGCAGGGCTCCTGGGGCGCCGAGCAGGCGCCGTTCGCGCCGCAGCCGGACGGCACCCCGGTCGAGCCGTCCTGGCCGCCGGTGGACCCGCCGGTGCTCGGCGCCGAGCACGCCCAGCAGCAGCCCGTCCTGGGCGGCCCGGCGCAGCCGCAGGCCCAGCAGCCCGTGACGCAGGCTCAGCCGCCGCGCCGCCCGCTGCACGCCGGCCCGCCGATTCCGGACCCGTCGCTGATGACCGGCCAGGTGCCGGTTCGCTCGCTGGCCGACCGTGGCCCGTCGCAGGGCGGTACGCCCGCGCACGGCATCCCGGTCGTCGGCCGCCCGCCGATGGGCGAGGCCGTCGCGCCGGTTCCGGGTGTCCCGCCGCAGGGCGTGCCGCAGGCCGTGCCGATGGCGCCCGCCGCGCCGATGCCTCCGGCCGCTTCCACGGTCGAGGCCGTGCCGGAGGTTCAGCAGGCGCCGCAGGGCCAGGGCTTCCAGCAGGTGCTGCTGCCCGGGCAGCCGATCGAGGGCCTGATGACCCTCGAGACGATCGGGGCGATCGAGGTGGTCGAGGTCGTCGGGACTCCGGAGGCCGTCCAGGCCGTACCGGCGCCCGAGGCGGCCCAGGTGGTGGCGGCCGCGGAGGCCGCGCAGGCCCGGGCCGCCGTGGTCGAGCCGGTTCCGGCGGAGGGCTTCTCCCAGCCGGTGGCCGAGGCCGTCGCGGTCGAGTCCGCCGCCGTCGAGACCGTCCTCGTCGAGGCCGCCGCTGAGGCGATCGCCGTCGAGAGCGCCGCCGTCGAGGCCGTTGCTGTCGAGACCGTTGCCGTTGAGGTCGTTGCCGCCGAGGGCGGCGCCGAGGCCGTCGCGACCGCCGAGCAGGCGGAGGCCGCCGCTCCGGCCGGTCAGCCGCGCCGGATCTCCGCCTTCCTCGCCGCGCCGACCCCGCACGGCCTGCCCAAGGTCGAGGCCGTCCAGCAGGCCCCGGTGGCCGAGGAGGCGGCGCAGCAGCAGCCCGCTCCCATAGCGGCCGCCGACGCACCGCAGGCCGTCGAGGTGGTCCAGGAAGCCCCGGCGGACCAGGAGGCCGAGCAGGGCGCCGAGGCCGCGCCGCAGGCCGTCGTCGAGCCGGTCGCCGAGCCGGTCGCCGAGACCGCCGTCGGCACCGGTGAGATGCCCTCCGGCCAGGCCGTCGAGCAGACCACCGAGCAGCCGGCCGAGCAGCCCGCCGCCGAGGGCGAGCAGCCGCAGCCGGAGGCCGCCCAGGCCGGGCAGCCGGCCGAGGCCCCGGCCGAGCCGGTCGCCGAGCAGACGGAGCAGGCCGTCGAGGCCGCCGCTGAGCCCGCTGCCGAGCAGGCCGCCGCTGAGCCCGCTGCCGAGCAGGCCGTCGCTGAGCAGGCCGTCGAGCAGCCCACCGAGGCGCAGGCCCCGCAGGCTGCCGAAGCCGTCGCGCCGGAGGCCGAGCAGCAGTCCGCCGCCGATGCCGCGGAGCCCGCCGAGCAGCCGGTCGCCGAGCAGGCGGCCGAGCCGTCCGCCGAGGCCCCGGCCACTGAGCAGCCGCAGGCCGAGCCGGTCGCGGAGCAGGCCGAGCAGAGCGAGCAGCCCGCCGAAGCCGTCACGCCCGAGACCGCCCAGGAGGAGGCCCCCGCCGCCGAGGAGCAGCCCGCCGCTGACGCCCCGGCCGCCGAGGAGCCCCAGCCCGAGCCGGTCGCGGAGCAGGCCGAGCAGAGCGAGCAGCCCGCCGAAGCCGTCACGCCCGACGCCGCCCAGGAGGAGGCCCCGGCCGCCGAGCCCGCCGAGCCGCGCGGCCCGGCCGCCCCCGGTTACGACGAGTCCGGCCGCGACGCCGTCCACCAGGTGATCCGCGAGCGCCGCGACATCCGCAACGGCTTCCGCCCGGACCCGATCCCGCACGAGGTGCTGATCCGCGTCCTGGAGGCCGCCCACACCGCGCCCAGCGTCGGCTACTCGCAGCCCTGGGACTTCGTGGTCATCCGCTCGGCCAAGACCCGGCGGCGGATGCACGCCCTGGCCGAGCGCCAGCGCGAGGCGTACGCGGACTCGCTGCCCAAGGGCCGTGCCAAGCAGTTCCGCGAGATCAAGATCGAGGCCATCCTCGACACCCCGGTCAACATCGTGGTCACCGCCGACCGCACCCGCGGCGGCCGGCACACCCTGGGCCGGCACACCCAGCCGCAGATGGCCCCGTACTCGGCCGCCCTGGCCGTCGAGAACCTCTGGCTGGCCGCCCGCGCCGAGGGCCTGGGCGTCGGCTGGGTGAGCTTCTTCGACGACGAGGAGCTGGTCCGCGAGCTCGGTCTGCCCGAGCACCTGGAGGTCGTCGCCTACCTGTGCGTCGGCTTCGTCGACTCGTTCCCGGACGAGCCCGAGCTGGAGCAGCAGGGCTGGGCCAAGAAGCGCCCGCTGTCCTGGGTGGTCCACGAGGAGCAGTACGGCAACCGGGCGCTGCCCGGCGAGGAGCCGCAGAGCCTGCTGGCCGACACGCTGCGCGGCATCCGCCCGCTGGACGCCAAGGCGCTCGGCGAGGCCTGGGACCGGCAGAAGCGGATGACCAAGCCGGCCGGCTCGCTCGGCATGCTGGAGATCATCTCCGCCCAGCTGTGCGGCCTGTCCCGCAAGTGCCCGCCGCCGATCCCGGAGCCCGCCTGCGTGGCGATCTTCGCGGGCGACCACGGCGTGCACGCCCAGGGCGTCAGCCCCTGGCCGCAGGAGGTGACCGCCCAGATGGTCGGCAACTTCCTGGCCGGGGGAGCGGTGATCAACTCCTTCGCCAAGCAGATCGGCACCGAGGTCTGCGTGGTGGACGTCGGCGTGGCCGCCGAGCTGCCGGACGCCGTCCAGCAGGGCCGCGCCACCGGCCTGCTGCCGCGCAAGGTCCGTCCCGGCACCGGCGACATGACCCAGGGCCCGGCGATGACCCGCGAGGAGGCTCTGAAGGCGATCGAGGTCGGCATCGAGACCGCCCGCGACCTGGTCGCGGCGGGCAACAAGGCGCTGGTCACCGGCGACATGGGCATCGCCAACACCACCGCCTCGGCCGCCCTGATCTCGGTGTTCACCGGCCTGGACCCGGCCGAGGTCACCGGCCGCGGCACCGGCATCGACGACCACACCCACGCGCACAAGGTCGAGGTCATCCGCGCCGCGCTGGCCCTGCACCAGCCCGACCCGAACGACCCGATCGGCGTTCTCGCCGCCGTCGGCGGCCTGGAGCACGCGGCCATCGCCGGCTTCCTGCTGGGTGCCGCCTCGCTGCGCACCCCGGTGGTGCTGGACGGAGTCATCGCAGGTTCGGCGGCACTGGTCGCCAAGGCGATCGCCCCCGAGGTACTGGCCGCCTGCATCGCCGGCCACCGCTCCGCCGAGCCCGGCCACCAGGCCGCGCTGGCGAAGCTGGGCCTGCGTCCGCTGATCGACCTCGACCTGCGGCTCGGCGAGGGCACCGGTGCCCTGCTGGCCCTGCCGCTGGTGCAGAGTGCGGCCCGCGCGATGCACGATGTAGCCACCTTCGACTCCGCCGGGGTCACCGAGAAGGCCTGACGCATCCCGTCACCACTCCGCGGACCGGCCCGAGGGCGCGCCGGCCCGCGGAGTGGCGTACCGCCGTACCGTCCCCGCCACCCTCACCCCCGATCAGGAGCACCGCCGATGACCGCGCCCACCCCGCACCCCAGCACCGAGGGCCGCACCCCGTACCCGGTCGGCCTGCTGCTGGCCGGCCGCCGCGTCGTCGTGGTCGGCGGCGGCCAGGTCGCGCAGCGGCGGCTGCCGGCCCTGATCGCCTCCGGCGCCGAGCTGCACCTGATATCCCCGGCCACCACCCCCGCCGTCCAGGCCATGGCCGACGCCGGTGAGCTGACCTGGCACGCCCGCCCGTACCAGGACGGCGACCTGGCCGGGGCCTGGTACGCCCTGGTCGCCACCGACGACCCGGCGGTCAACGCGGCGGTCAGCGCCGAGGCCGAGCGGGAGCGGGTGTTCTGCTCCCGCAGCGACGACGCCGCCGCCGCCACCGCCTGGACCCCGGCCAGCGGCCGCGACGCGGGCGCCACCGTCGCCGTCCTCACCGGCGACCCGCGGCACTCGGCCGCCCTGCGCGACGCCATCGTCGGCGGCCTGCGGGACGGCTCGCTGGCCTCCCGCCAGTACCGCTCGCACGGCGCGGGCGTCGCCCTGGTCGGCGGCGGCCCGGGTGACCCGGACCTGATCACCGTGCGCGGCCGCCGACTGCTCGCCGACGCCGACGTGGTGGTCGCCGACCGCCTCGCCCCGCGCGAGCTGCTCGCCGAGCTGCCCGAGGACGTCGAGGTGATCGACGCCTCGAAGATCCCGTACGGCCGCCAGATGGCCCAGGAGGCGATCAACCGGGCGCTGATCGAGCACGCCGAGGCCGGGAAGTTCGTGGTCCGGCTCAAGGGCGGTGACCCGTACGTCTTCGGCCGCGGCGGCGAGGAGCTGCTGGCCTGTGCCGAGGCGGGCATCCCGGTCACCGTGGTGCCCGGGATCTCCAGCTCGATCAGTGTCCCGGAGACGGCCGGCATCCCGGTCACCCACCGCGGGCTGACCCAGGAGTTCACCGTGATCTCCGGCCACGTCGGCCCGGACGACCCGCGCTCGGTCACCAACTGGGAGGCCGTCGCGGGGATGAGCGGCACCCTGGTGCTGCTGATGGCGGTGGACAAGATCGGCGCGATCGCCGCCAAGCTGGTCGAGCACGGCCGCCCGGCCGACACCCCGGTCGCGATCGTCCAGGAGGGCACCACCGCCGCCCAGCGCCGGGTGGACGCCACCCTGGGCACCGTCGCCGCGGTGGTCGAGGCCGAGGGGGTCAAGCCCCCGGCGGTGATCGTCGTCGGCGACGTGGTGAACGTCCTCGCCGCCGCCTTCCAGCGCTAGGGCCCTTCGAACTCCCGCCTGCGGGCGGTTCGTGGAGTAGGAAGTCGGCCGGTCCGACTTCCTACTCCAGTGGCTGCTCCGTCCAGATGACCTTCCCGGTCGCGGTGTAGCGCGTCCCCCACCGGGCCGCGAACTGCGCGACCAGGAACAGTCCGCGCCCGCCCTCGTCCTCGGTCGCCGCGTACCGCAGGTGCGGCGAGGTGCTGCTGCCGTCCGACACCTCGCAGATCAGCGCCCGGTCGTGCAGCAGCCGCACCCTGATCGGCCCGGAGCCGTACCGGATCGCGTTGGTCACCAGCTCGCTGAGGATCAGCTCGGTGACGAACGCGGCCTCGTCCAGCCCCCAGTCCGACAGCCGCGCCGCCACCTGCGCCCGGACCGTCCGCACCGCCGCCGGGTCGGCGGGCACGTCCCACTGCGCCACCTGGTCCGGCCTCAGCACCCTGGTCCGCGCCACCAGCAGCGCGATGTCGTCCTGCGGGTGCGCCGGCAGCATCGCCCCGAACACGTCCGCGCAGGTCTGCTCCGGCGTGCGCGGGGGCCCGCTGAGCGCCGTCCGCAGCAGCGCCAGCCCCTCGTCGATGTCCCGCTCGCGGTCCTCCACCAGACCGTCGGTGTACAGCACCAGTCGGCTGCCCTCGGCGAGGTCCAGCTCGACGGTCTCGAACGGCAGCACCGCCAGCCCCAGCGGCGGCCCGGTCGGCAGCTCCGGGAACACCACGCCGCCCTGCGGGTCCACCACGGCCGGCGGCGGGTGCCCGGCGCTGGCCAGCGCGCAGCGCCGGGACACCGGGTCGTAGATCGCGTACAGGCAGGTCGCCCCGGCCAGCCCCGGACTCCCGCTGAACGCCGCCTCGTCCTGGTCGATCCGGGTCACCAGCTCGTCCAGGTGCCCGAGCAGCTCCTCCGGCGGCAGGTCCAGGGTCGAGAAGTTGTGGATCGCGGTGCGCAGCCGCCCCATCGTCGCCGCCGCGTGCAGTCCGTGGCCCACCACGTCGCCGACCACCAGCGCCACCCGCATGCCCGGCAGCGGGATCACGTCGAACCAGTCCCCGCCCACCCCGGCCTGGGCCGGCAGGTAGCGGTGCGCCACCTCCAGCGCGTTCTGCACCGGCAGGCTGCGGGGCAGCAGGCTGTGCTGCAGGGTCACCGCCATCGCGTGCTCACGGGTGTAGCGCCGGGCGTTGTCGATGCACACCGCCGCGTGCGACACCAGCTCCTCGGCCAGCGCCAGGTCCTCCGGCTCGAACGGCTCCGGCTGCTCCGAACGCCAGAACCGGGCCACCCCCAGCAGCACCCCGCGCGCCCGCAGCGGCACCCGTACCAGCGAGTGCACCCCGTACGCCAACGCCTGCTCCGAGCGCTCCGGGTCCTGCTCCCGCCAGCCGCGCTCCTCGGCCAGCTGCGGCTCCAGACTGGGCTCCCCGCTGTGCAGCGCCCCGGCCAGCGGGGTGGCGGGTACCACCTCCAGCAGGGTGCCCACCGGGTAGAACGGCGCGTCACTCCTGATCCCGGCGACGGCGGCGCGCCGCATCCGGCCCAGCGAGGCGCCCGGCGGCGGCTCCTCGCCGGCCGGCACCTGCTCGGCGAGGTCCACCGTGACGAAGTCCGCGAACCGCGGCACCGCGACCTGCGCCAGCTCCTCCGCGGTCCGGGTCACGTCCAGCGAACTGCCGACCGTCATCCCGGCGTCGTACAGCAGCCGCAGCCGCCGCTGCGCGCCCTCGGCCCGGCCGGTCAGTGCCAGCAGCTCGGTGGAGTCGCGCAGCGTGGCGACGCAGCCGGCCAGGCCGCCCGCCTGGTCGGTCAGTCGGACGTTCACCGCGAGCAGCCGCTCCCCGGCCAGCACCACCTCGTCGGTCACCGGGCGGTTGGCGGTCAGCAGCTCCAGCGGGGCGGGCTCCAGGCCCAGCCCGGTCACCGGGCGGCCCTCGGCGTTCGGCGGCAGGTCCAGCAGCCGGCGCGCCTCGTCGTTGCAGAGCAGCAGCTGCCCGTCCCCGCCGACGATCATCACGCCCTCGCGCACCGCGTGCAGCACCGCCGCGTGGTGCTCGTACATCCGGGTCATCTCGGCGGGGCCCAACCCGTGCGTCTGCCGCCGCAGCCTCCGGCTGATCAGCGCCGTACCCAAGGTGGCCAGCCCGATCGCGCCGGCCGCCGCGCCCAGCACCACCGGCAGCTGGCGCTCGCTCGCGGTGGAGACGCTGCTCAACGTGACGCCCGCCGAGACCAGCCCGACCACCGAGCCGCCCGGCGCGTACACCGGGACCACCGCCTGGACCAGCGGGCCGAACGTGCCGGTCAGATGCTCGGTCACCACCTGGCCGTGCAAGGCGGGCTCGTAGGTGCCGACGAACTTCTGGCCGATCCGGGCCGGGTCGGGGTGGGTGTAGCGGATGCCCTGGTCGTTCATCACCACGATGAAGTCCACGCCCGAGGAGATCCGCGCGGACTGCGCCTTCGGCTGCAGGATCGCGGTCGGGTCGGGGGAGCGCAGCGCGTCCACGATGCCCGGCGAGTTGGCGAAGGCCTGCGCGACCGCCACCGACCGGTCGCGGGCCTCGCGGTCGGCGTCGGTCTGGGACTGCACCACCAGCGCCACCACCGCCCCCGCCACCAGCAGCAGCACGATCAGGATCTGCAGTGCGAACACCTGCCCGGCCACTGACCGGTGTCGTACCGGTTTCGGCCGCTTCGCGCGGGGCAGCTGTTGCCGACCGTGTGGGCGCCCACCGAAGGAGCCGGCGTCGCCAGTGGCACCAGAGGCCGACGGAGCCCAGGATCGGCCCGGATTTCGGGCCATACGGTCATATTTGCACTCCGGGTAGTCCGGGACCACCTCGTCCCTTCGGCCGTTTGGCCTTCCCTGCCCCGGCTTGGCAAGATCGCAGGGTGTCCGAACCCAGCACCATCACCGACCCCGCCGACCCCCGCCTCGCCGACTACACCGGCCTCACCGACGTCGAACTGCGCCGCCGCCGCGAACCCGCCGAGGGCCTGTTCATCGCCGAGGGGGAGAAGGTCATCCGCCGCGCCCTCGCGGCCGGCTACCGGATGCGGTCGATGCTGCTCACCGCCAAGTGGCTGGACGTGATGGCCGACGTCATCGCCGAGGCCGACGCCCCCGTCCACGTGGTCGAGCCCGCGCTCGCCGAAGCCGTCACCGGCTATCACGTCCACCGCGGCGCACTCGCCTCGATGGAGCGCAAGCCCCTTCCGGACGCCGCCGACCTGCTCGCCGGGGCCCGCCGGGTCGCCGTGCTGGAAGGCCTGGTCGACCACACCAACCTCGGCGCCATCTTCCGTAGTGCCGCCGCCCTCGGCATGGACGCCGTCCTCCTGTCACCCGACTGCGCCGACCCGCTCTACCGTCGCGCCGTCAAGGTCTCCATGGGCGCCGTCTTCGCCGTCCCCTACGCCCGCCTCGACCCCTGGCCGGCCGCTCTCGCCACCGTCCGCGAGGCCGGCTTCACCCTCCTCGCCCTCACCCCCGCCGACAGCGCCGTCGACCTCGCCGCCCTCGCCCCCCACGCCCTCCCCAAAACCGCCCTCATGCTCGGCGCCGAAGGCGACGGCCTCACCCCCGACGCCATCGCCGCCGCCCACCACCCCGTCCGCATCCCCATGGCCCACGGCATCGACTCCCTCAACGTAGGCGCCGCCGCAGCCGTGGCCTTCTACGCCGTCACCACGCCCTGATCCCCGCCCCCGCCGCACAGGAAGTCGGCCCACCCGACTTCTCGGGCGCGCCTCCTGGCCGGCCGACTTCCCAGCGGAGCCGGTCCTTCCCCCGCACCCGAGTCGGCCTCGTCACAGGAATTCGAACCACCCGACTTCCTGGGCATGCCTCACCGCGCCGATGCAGGGCCGTCCGGCCCGGCCGCGCGTGATTCGTCGTGGCGCACCTGCTCCTGGCCCTGCGCACAGGACGTCGGTTCGGCTGACCCTCCGTGCCCCGGAGCCGCGCAGGAAACGGGCCGCGCCACCCCGTGGAGCGACTCCTGGTCAGCCGGCGCGAGAATTCGGCGGGACCGACTTTTCGCGCCCCGCCCGTTGCCTCAGCCCGTCGGGGCAGTCGGCGGGGCCGGAGCGGCGGCCGGAGCAGCGGCCGGGGGCGGGGTGGTGAGGCCGGTGCCGCCGGAGGCGCCGGCGCCGGGCCAGGATTCGTCGAGGGTGCCGTCGGCGCGGACGGTGTAGCGGGTGGAGGTGGTCGCGCCGGTGGCGGCCACACGTTCCTCGCGGACGACGGCGCTGCCGTCCAGGCGCCAGGTGGCCGTGGCCTGCGGGTCGGCCGTCGAGGTGCGGGAGGTGGCGGCGACCGGGTTGTCCCCGGCGAAGGTGTAGAGCTGGACGAGGTCGACCGGCGCCGACCCCTCTGCCCGCCGCAGCACGACGACCGCGGCTGGCTGGCCCTTGTACCGGGCCGGCAGCACCGTGCTCAGCGCGACCTGCGGCCCCGCCCCGGCCGAGTGCCCGTCCTTCAGCGCGACGGAGGCCCTGCCCGCCCCGTCGGGGTAGCTGCGGTTCGGCCAGTCCACCACCGGCCCGGGCCCCTGCGCGGGCGCCAGCGCGCCGTCCCCCGCACCACCCCGCGCCGCCGGAGGCGGTGTTGTCGGGAGCGGCGTCGCCGGGAGCGGTGTCGCCGTGGTCTGCAGAGCGATGTCCATCGAGGTCCCGGGTACCGCCTGCTCGCCCCCGTGGCCTCCGGTGTTCGCCGTCGCCGTCTGCCCGACCGGCGGCCGCATCCCCTGGTTGCCACGGTTCTCGCAGCCCTGCGCCGCCGCGATGGCCAGCGCGACACCGATCGTCACGGTGACGAAGACCACCAGCCGCTGCCGCAGCAGCCGCTGCCGCGCCATGCCGGGCCGCCCGCCGGGAGCCGGGGTGTGCTGCCGGTCCCGGGGTCGGGGCCGGGCCGGCGGCGGGGTCTGCGGTCGGGCCCGCAGCGGGCGGGTCACCGGCGTCGCCTCGGGCCGCTGGGAAGGTGCGGCCGGGCGTCGCGTCGGGGTTCCGGCCGCCTGCCCGCCGGAACGACCGGCGGCCGCGCCTCTGGCCCGCGCAGGAGCGGCGGGCTCGGACGAGCGCCCGGGCGCCGGGACACCCTGCCGGACACCCGCCTGTGCAGGATCCTGCGCAGCAGCAGCAGCAGCGGGCGGAGCGGTCGGGGCCCCTCGCCGGGCCCCGCGCCCGCCGCCACCGGCGGCAGCCGCCGCCGCACCGCGCGCCGCCAGTTCGCTGAGCCGATCGTGCAGCGCGGCCGCGCCGGGCCGTTCGGCGGGCTCCTTGGCCAGGCAGGCCCGGATCAGCGGGGCGAGCTGCGGGGGGACGGCGGACAGGTCGGGCTCCTCGTGGACGACCCGGTACAGCATCACCTCGGAGGAGGCGCCCGACCCGAACGGCGTGTCCCCGGTGAGCGCGTACGCGAGCGTCGCTCCGAAGGCGAAGACGTCGGTGGCCGGGGTGACGGCCGCGCCGCGCACCTGTTCGGGCGCGAGGAAGCCGGGGGAGCCGACCGCGGTGCCGACGTGGGTGAGGGTGCTGGCGCCGCGCGACCAGGCGATGCCGAAGTCGATGATCCGCGGGCCGCGCGGGGAGAGCAGGATGTTGGACGGCTTGAGGTCGCGGTGGACGACCCCGGCCTCGTGCACCTTGACCAGGCCGTCGGCGAGCGCCGCCCCGATCCGGGCGGCCTCGGGCCAGCTCAGTGGCCCTTCGTCGCCGACCTGCTTGTAGAGCGAGGGCCCGGGCACGTACGCCGTGGCGAGCCAGGGCCGGTCGGCCTCGATGTCGGAACCGACGACCCGGGCGGTGCAGCCGCCCCGGATCCGGGAGGCGGCGGCGATCTCGCGTGCGAAGCGGGTGCGGAACTCCTGGTCCTCGGCGAGCTCGGCGCGGATCAGTTTGAGGGCGACGCGCTGCCCCCGGCGGTCGGAGCCGAGGTAGACCACGCCCATGCCGCCGGCCCCCAGTCGCCGGTGCAGGCGGTACGGCCCGACGATGCGGGGGTCCTCACGCCTCAGCCGCATCATCGCCATGTCTCGTTCCCCGTCAGCCTGTGGGTGAGGCCCCGTCGGTTGGGGCATCGTCAGTTCCTGTCTGGCACAGCTTACGGACTGCCCGCTGCGGTGTGCTGATACGCAACACCTCAAGCCACCGTGCGATTGTCGGATCGTGCGCTGAGCTGCAGGCCACAGGGGTGCCTGATCGCTTCTCGGGGTTGCCCCTCAGGGTTCCCCCGGGGGCGGCGAAAGACCTGTCTCCCCCTCCGGTAGTACGCCTTGAGTCTGAGCGTCATCCTCCGGGATGCCCGAGGAACAGTACGACGGCATGACGCCCGAAAGGCCCCCTGACCAATAGCGTTGTGCTCAGCGGTGGACGGGGAGCTCGTCCCCCGAGGTTAGCCGTCCACCGCGCCAAGTCGACCGGATCAGGAGCAGGGCCCATGGCATCGCAGCAGACGGGAACCCCCCGCCGCCGTCGGTCGGCCTTCATCCAGCCCCAGTCCGCCGAGCAGCCCACCCGGCACCCCGCCGTGGCGCTGGCCATGGCCCTGCCGTGCGCCGTGGTCCTGGTACTGCTGTTCGGCGGGTGGGACCAAGTGGCCAACCAGGCCGAAGCCGTGGCCAACCTGATCGGCCGCTGAGGAAGGAACACCAGAACGGGCACTGGTCCCCTGGGGACGGGGAGCAGTGCCGCCGGGGCGGCCGCGGCCGCGATGACACGCGGACGGGCGAGGAGCGGTCCGCAGAGCACCCCGGCAGGCGGAGATGCCGCGTACGGGCGCCGGTGAGGGCGACCGTACGCGGCTCTTCTCTTTTCCAGCCGCTCTCCGGCAGCACTCCGGCCACCAGCACCGGAACGACAAAACGGCCGGGGCCGTGATCCCTACGGACCACGGCCCCGGCCGTTACTGTGCGCGATACTGGGATTGAACCAGTGACCCCTACCGTGTCAAGGTAGTGCTCTCCCGCTGAGCTAATCGCGCCTGATGAGGCAGTCTTGCAGCAGACCCCGGAGGATCCGACGTGCGCGATACTGGGATTGAACCAGTGACCCCTACCGTGTCAAGGTAGTGCTCTCCCGCTGAGCTAATCGCGCGGGGAGGTCTCCCGGCAGAACCGGGTGATCCTCTTGGAGGTGGAGACGGGATTTGAACCCGTGTACACGGCTTTGCAGGCCGTTGCCTCGCCTCTCGGCCACTCCACCAGGCAACACATGAAGAACGATCTTACACTGTTCTCCATCGAGCGGACGACGAGATTCGAACTCGCGACCCTCACCTTGGCAAGGTGATGCTCTACCAACTGAGCCACGTCCGCCTGTCTCCCGGGATCTTCACCGCTTTTCTTCGGCTGCGCTCCCCGGCGACGTGTTGAACTCTAGCGGATTCCTGGGCCAGCTAAAAATCCGTTCCCGCAGCGTGCCGAGGGGATGCCTTCCGCGTGCCGTCCCGTCAGCCCTCCCGAGGGGTCACCGGCCGCCACCTGCGGCGCTTCCGGACGATCATCCGCAGGCCATCCGACGCACACCCGCGTGACGCATACAGCTGCTCGTACGCGGGGGCGCGAGCCTGACCAGGCCCGCGCCCCCGACCTACACTTCAGGCACCGCCGCCCCCAGCACCACCGCGCAGGAGAACCGTGTCCGGCCACCCCGACCCCCGCACCCCGCTCGCCCGCTTCGGCGGCCGCCTGGCCACCGGACTGCGCGACGTCACCTCGGACCCGGCCGCGCTCGACTCCTCCGGGTACTGGGCCGTCGCCTACGACTTTGAGGGCCGACTCACCTGCGCCCGCTTCGACGAGGTCCGCCCCGCCCCCGCCCCGCCCTCCGGCGCCGGCTGGCGCGGCCCGGACGCCGGCGGCTGGCACAGCTCCCTGGACCGCGCCGCCTACACCGCGGGCGTACGCCGCATCCGCGAGCACATCGCCGCCGGCGAGGTCTACCAGGCCAACCTCTGCCGGGTGATGTCCGCACCGCTGCCCGACCCCGGTCTCAGCGACATCGACGCCCTCACCGGCCTGCTCGCCCACGGCAACCCCGCCCCCTACGCCGGCACCATCCGGCTGCCCGAGCACGGCGTCGAGATCGCCACCGCCTCCCCGGAGCTCTACCTGCGCCGCACCGGCCGCACCGTCTCCTCCGGCCCGATCAAGGGCACCGGCCGCACCGAGGCGGACCTCCTCGACAAGGACCACGCCGAGAACGTGATGATCGTCGACCTGGTCCGCAACGACCTCGGCCGCGTCTGCGGGACCGGCACGGTCACCGTCCCCGACCTGTGCGCCGTCGAGAAGCACCCCGGCCTGGTCCACCTGGTCTCCACCGTCGAGGGCACCCTGCGCGAGGGCGCCGGCTGGTCCGAGCTCCTCGCCGCCACCTTCCCGCCCGGCTCGGTCACCGGCGCCCCCAAGTCCAGCGCCCTACGGATCATCGAGGCCCTGGAGACGGCCCCGCGCGGCCCCTACTGCGGCGCCGTCGGCTGGGTCGACGCCGACCGCGGCGAGGGCGAACTCGCCGTCGGCATCCGCACCTTCTGGCTCGACCGGCAGGACCCGCAGGCACCCGTGCTGCGCTTCGGCACCGGCGCCGGCATCACCTGGGGCTCCGACCCCGAGCGCGAGTGGGACGAAACCGAACTGAAGGCCGCCCGGCTGGTCGCGATAGCGTCGGGCAGCGCAATCGACCCGACCGGGGCGTAGTCCCCACCCGCCGCCTAGGAGCAGTTCTCGATGCACGACCGCACCACGAGCTGGGTCAACGGGACGCTCGTCGACTCCGCCGACGCCGCCCTGTCCGTCCTCGACCACGGACTCACCACCGGCGACGGCGTGTTCGAAACCATGAAGGCCGTCGACGGCCAGGCCTTCGCGGTCACCCGCCACCTCGACCGGCTCACCCGCTCCGCCCACGGCCTCGGCCTGCCCGACCCCGACCACGACGTGGTCCGCGAGGCCTGCGCCCGGGTCCTCGAAGCCAACCCCGCCCGGCTCGGTCGCCTGCGGGTCACCTACACCGGCGGCAACTCCCCGCTCGGCTCCGAGCGCGGCACCGCCGGCCCCACCCTCGTGGTCGCCCTCGGCGCCATCAACCGCCGCCCCGACGAGACCGCCGTCGCCGTCGTCCCCTGGCGCCGTAACGAGCACAGCGCCGTCGCCGGCCTCAAGACCACCTCGTACGCCGAGAACGTGGTCGCACTGGCCGCCGCCCACCGCGCCGGCGCCTCCGAGGCCCTGTTCGCCAACACCGCCGGCCGGCTCTGCGAGGGCACCGGCTCCAACGTCTTCGTGGTCCTCGGCGGCCGCCTGCTCACCCCCACCCTCGCCTCCGGCTGCCTGGCCGGTATCACTCGGCAGCTGGTCATCGACTGGTGCGGCGCCGAGGAGGCGGACCTCCCGCTCAGCGCTCTCCAGGACGCCGAGGAGATCTTCCTGACCTCCACCACCCGCGACGTCCAGGCCGTCACCCGCGTCGACGACCGCGAACTGCCCGGCACCGGCCCGGTCACCGCCAAGGCGATGGCCGTCTTCGCCGAGCGCAGCGGTGACGACCTCGACCCGTAATCCCCGCACGGGCAGCGGCGACGCGCAGCGCGGATAACCTTCCGGGCGAGGGGAAGGGACCACCACATGACCACCACGCTGCGCCCCGAGGGCCCGGAGACACCCACCATCGCCGGCGGCCGCACCAGACGCTGGCGGATCCTGGCGAATGGCCGCCCGGTCGGTGCACTGCGCACCACCTCGGTCCGGTACGGCAACGAACTCTGGGGCGAGATAGCGGAGTTGGAGGTCTTCGAGGGCCGCGGCCGGGGCCGCGGCACCTTCGGCGCGCTGGCCGCGGAGGAAGTGCTGCGCAGCTGGGGCTGCACCCGGGTGGACGTCAACGTCCCCGAGTGGGCCCCGATCGCCCGTGGGCTCGCCGTCACCCTCGGCTACACCGAGCGGATGCGGAAGCTGGGCAAGAGCCTGGCCACCGCCCCCGCCCTGCCCACCGGCGTCACCGTGCGCCCGATCGGCGCCGCGGAGTTCCCAGCCTGGCTCGACGGGGCGGCGGAGGGCTACGTCTCCTCGCTCATGGATTCCGGGCTCACTGAGGAGCAGGCCCGAGCCAAGTCGCGGCTGGACCACCGGAACGTGCTCCCGCAGGGCGCCGACAGCCCCGGCACGGCCCTGCGCCGCCTGTACGGCGCCGACGGCGCGCCGGAGCCGCTCGGCTCGCTCTGGGTGGAGCTGAACCTGCGGGAGCTGCCGGACGGCACACCGCTCGCCTGGGTGATGGTCGTGGAGGTGTCCCCGGCCCACCGGGGCCGGGGACACGGTCGCACCCTGATGCTGCTCGCCGAACGCGAGTGCCTGGCCGCCGGGGTGCGAGAGCTCGGCCTCAACGTCTTCTCCGGCAACGAGGTCGCCGTCCGGCTCTACGACTCGCTCGGCTACCGGGTCGTCAACCGGTGCTACGGCAAGCCGCTGTGAGGAGTTGAGGGGATGTCAGGACGCCTTCGCCGCTTCGATGACGGCGATGATCTCCTCCCGCAGCCCCTCCTGGCTCTGCCCGCCGTCCAGCCGCTTGCCGCCGATCACGTACGTCGGCGTGCCCTTGACCCCGATCGCCTTGCCCTCGGCCTGGTCGGAGTCCACGGTCAGCATGTGCCGGCCGTCGATGAGCGCGGTGTCGACCTCCTCGACGTCCACCCCGACCTCCCGGGCCACCTCCAGCAGCACCTGCTGCCCGCGCGCGTCCAGCTCCTCGACCCGGGCCAGCAGCGACTCCACGAACGGCCACCCCAGCCCCTGGGCGAACGCCTCCTCGGCCGCCTCCGCGGCGGCGTAGGCGTGCTTGTGCTTCTCCAGCGGGAAGTGCCGCACCTCCACGGGCAGCGCCTCGCCGTACTGCGCGCGCAGCGCCCGTACGTCGTCCAGCGCGCTGTGGCAGTCCGGGCACTGGAGGTCGCACCAGAACTCGAGGCGGGGAAGGGAACCATCGATCATTCCCCCAGTGTTCCACTAGTGGGTGCCCGCCCCCGCCGGCGGTGCGCCCGAGGCCGGACCGACAGGGAGGCACCGATGACCAGGACGACCGCAAGCGAACAGGCGCGCCCGTGCTGACCGCGGCGATCAGCTTCCTCCTTACGGCCGGCGCAGTGGCGGTCGCGGGCCTACGGGCGTGGCGGCGGCGCTTCCGCTCGGCGACCCGCTGGTTCGCGGTGGCCCTGCTGCCCGCCGGGCTCTACCTGACCGGCCTGTTCCCGCTGGCCGCCACGATCGGCCGGGAGTTCGCCGACTGGGCGGCCAAGCTGGTCTTCGACCCCGGGGTGTGGACCGGCGTCGTGCTGCTCGGCGTCTCCGCCGTCCTGCTGGTCACCACCCGCTGGGTGGGCCGCCGTGGCGCCGTGGAGGGTGCGCCGGAGCGTCCGGCGGCGGCCGGCCCGGCCTCCGAGCGTCCGGCGGTGGCCCCCGCGTCCAAGGCGCCGAAGAAGCCGGCGGCGGGCAAGCGGGACGACGGCCTCGGCGACTTCGCCGACATCGAGGAGATCCTCCGCAAGCGCGGAATCTGAGCAGGTCCGGCGCGTCAGGCGGAGGCGACGGTCTCCGCCGAGCGCTGCCGCGCCCGGTAGGCGGCGACGTGCAGCCGGTTGCCGCAGGTGCGGCTGTCGCAGTAGCGCCGCGAGCGGTTCCGGGAGAGGTCCACGAAGACCCGGGCGCAGTCCGGCGCCTCGCACCGGCGCAGCCGCTCCCGCTCGCCCGCCATGAGGATGAACGTCAGCGCCATGCCCAGCTCGGCCGCGAGGTGGTCGCCGAGCGCGGCATGCGGGGCGAAGTAGTGGATGTGCCAGTCGTGGTGGTCGTGGTTGACCAGCCGGGGCGTCGTCCCGGCGGCCGTGACGATCGCGTTGACCAGATCGGCGGCCTCGGCGGTGGACTCTGTCCCGAACACCTCGCGCAGCCGGGTCCGCAGATCGTGCACCCGCCGCAGGTCGTCCTCGGTCAGCGAGTCGATCTCGCTGATCTCCTGGCGGACCACGAAGGCGTCCAGCGCGGCGACGTCCGGCAGCCGCTCGTCGCCGCACACCTCGGGAGCGGTGTTGAGCAGATCCACGAGGATGCTCAGCGCGCACTCGGTGTCATGGGTGATCAGCACGTTGGGGCTCCTCGCGCAGGGGACTCCGGTACCCCGCGTCCACGGTTACCCCAGACCATACCGGCCCTTGCGGCAGAAGGGCGGTGCGTTTGTTCGAAGGCCTGTACGGATTCCGTCAGAGTGTCCCAAAGCGGGCGCCGTCCGGGCTTGGCCCCGGTGTCCGGCCCCCGCTGTACGCGCCCGGACGGCCCCGGGGAAGACGACGGCACCCGACAGCGAGGCCGGCCACCCGTACGAGTGGCCGGCTCCGCTGCCGGGTGCCTGCGGTGCTGTGGCCCCGCTCCACTGGGAGCGGGGCTTTCACCGGCCCCGAGACCGCGTCGTGCGCGGCTGAGTCCGCGGCCGTGCCCCCGAGTAGGACGGCTGCGATGACGGCAGGGGGTGTCACCCCACGGACAGTGGGGCTGGACCGCCTCCGGTCGGGGTCAGCTTTCGGCGAGGATGTGGGACAGCTCCCGGTCGAGGTCGAAGTGACGGTGTTCGGTGCCGGGGGGTACCGCGGCGTCCGTCCGCTTGAGGAACGACTCAAGCGCCCGGGCCGGGGCCTCCAGCAGGGCTTCTCCTTCCGGAGAGCTCAGTGCGATGCAGACCACCCCTTGCCCGTGGCTGCGCGACGGCCACACCCGGACGTCGCCGGTACCGGTGGGTCGGTGCAGCCCCTCCGCGAGGAGATCTCGGGCGAACACCCACTCCACGGTCTCGTCGGCGCCCGTGTGGAACGTGGCGTGCACGGCGTAGGGGTCGGCGGTGTCGTAGCGCAGGCCCGCGGGGACGGGCAGTGAGGACTCGCTGGACACGATGAGGCGCAGGTGCAGCTCGCAGCTGACCGTGGTGTTCATAAGCGCCATGGCCTTTCGCTCAGTGTGCGCTCGGGGAATCGCACGTCGGCGAACGGACCATCCCACCCCCAAGACCGATGTAAACCCCTCTGTCCCGATTCGGGCGCGAGTCGTACCCCTTACGGCGCATTGCGGAATCGTCACGCAGTACCCGCCCGGGGCATTACCGGCGGTTCTTCTCGGCCGGTTTCCGGGTCGGCATGTACTCGGCCTGTACGAAGCGCCGAGGCGGGCCGGGAACAGGGGAGCGGGTGATGCGGTCGGGCCCGACGAGTCGGGCGCGCGGTCGGGGGGTCCGGAGGAGGGGCGGCGGGCCGGGGCCAGGGCGGGCCCGGCACCCGGTCGGGCGTACGGCGGCCGGGCGCCCTGGGGCGGGGGCTCCGCCCGGAGGGTGGTCGGAGCACCCTCCGGGATGCGGTAATGTTTTCTCTGCACCCGGGCGATTAGCTCAGCGGGAGAGCACTTCGTTCACACCGAAGGGGTCACTGGTTCGATCCCAGTATCGCCCACCGGAATGCATTGTGATATGTGAGGCCCGGCCGATTATCGGCCGGGCCTCACATATATTTCCGGAATCCACCTGAAGCGCCGTGGGTAATCCGGCTGAGGCTCAGTCATCTTCCGTGCGGAGCGCGAGTTCTGCGGATGTGCCAGCCCTGCCCGGAAGGGGCGAGTTGTACGACCACCCCCGAATGGTGCTATGGTTCTTCTCGTTGCCCGGGCGATTAGCTCAGCGGGAGAGCACTTCGTTCACACCGAAGGGGTCACTGGTTCGATCCCAGTATCGCCCACCGGACAGCACGCAGGCCCTGACCAGGAAACCGGTCAGGGCCTGCGGCGCGTTCGGGACCGCCACCCGCTATGCCGCCGCCTCACAGCGGTGTTCGGGCTCCAACCGACGGCCGCAGCCGCACCGGGCCGGCCGCAGCGGCCAGGACAGGTCCACCCGCTCCGGCGTCCCCGAGCGGTCGAACCAGCTCTGCAGCCCGCGCGCCTGAGCCGCGTGCCAGACCGCCTGCCGCAGGTGCAGCTCCGCCGCCGTCAGCCCGCCCAGCGCCGCCGGGTAGCGGGCGCCTATGCGCCGGGTCAGCGAGAGCGCCGCCGTCGCGTCCGCCGCCGCGTCGTGCGCCCCGGCGAGATCGACGCCGTAGTGCGCGCACAGGTCGGTCAGCGTCCGGCGGCCCTTGCGGTAGCGGTCCACGTGCTTGTCGAGCACCCGCGGATCCAGCACCACCAGCCCGGCGCCGTCCAGTCCGCCGATCAGCGTCAGCCCGTGGTGCCGGCGCAACTCCCGGTCCAGCAGCGTCAGATCGTAGGGCGCGTTCATCACCACCACCGGATGCCCGGCCCGCGCCTGCGCCGCCAGCGCGCGGGTGACCTCCGCCACCACCGTGCGGGCCGGCCGGCCGTACGCCCGGACCCGCTCGTCGGTGATGCCGTGCACCGCGCGGGCGCCGTCCGGGATCGGCACTCCCGGGTCGGCGAGCCAGGTGGTGGTCTGCGCCGGTGCGCCCGGGGAGAGCTGGACGACCAGCGCGGCCGAGACGATCCGGTCGTGTTCGACGTCCACGCCGGTGGTCTCGGTGTCGAAGGAGGCGAGTGGGCCGGTGTACCAGTGCTGCTGCATGACTGCCCCTCAGGCGTGCGTTCCGCGCCCTGGTGATACCCGGTTCTGACGCCCGCTCAACCCGTTTGGCCCAGACCCGACCGGGGATCCTGCCCAGGACTGGCCCGTTCTATTGACCGGTCCGTCCGAATCCGGACGGACCCGGAGCCGGGGGAGGCCACGGGGCGATGGCACTGACACAGCCGCAGCCCGACGGGGCGGCGGCCGCACTGCGGGGGAACCTCGCGGTCACCGCCTGCATGGAGACGCTGCAGGTCGGCTATCTGCACGCGGTCGCCGCCGCGGCCGGCTGCTCGCTGTCCCAACCGTTCCCGGACAACGGCATCGACTGGCAGGTCAGCCACGGCTCCCGGGCGCACGAGGTGGACGACGAGGTCACCATCAAGATCCAGCTCAAGGCCACCCAGCAGATCGCGCCCGACCCGGCCGGGCCGTTCTTCAGCTTCACCCTGGACAACGACCACCTGCGCAAGCTCGCCCGCGCCCGGGTCGCCGTCCCGCGCATCCTGGTCGTGATGCTGCTGCCACGCCGGGTCGACCACTGGCTCCGGGCCCGCCCGGACGCCCTGGAGCTGCGGCACTGCTGCTACTGGGTCAACCTGGCCGGCCACCCGGTCACCGGACAGCGGCGCACCAACGTCCGGGTGCCCACTGACAAGGTCTTCGACGACCGCGCGCTCTGCGACATCATGGCCCGGGTCGGCGCGGGCGACAGCCCGTGACCGCCCGGCCCCGGCAGCGAGGAACTGGACCCATGACCCTGCCGCACGGACCGGACGACCCGTCCCAGGCCCTGCCCGACCCGGCCACCGTCGACCCGGCGGTGCTGACCACCCTGCTCGCCCGGCACGGCTGGGTCCGGCGCGGCGGCCCCGCCGCCCGGTACGGACGCTGGACCCCGCCGGACGACGAACCCGGCACCAGCCTGCTCGTCCCCGCCGGGGACGGCTTCGACGACGCCGTCGACCTCCTCGCCGACGCCGTCACCGCCCTCTCCCGCTCCCGCACCCCCTCCGCCCGCTCGATCCTGCTCGCCCTCGCCGTCCCCGGCGACGAACTGCGCTGGCGCCGCGAACGGCCCGGTCCGGCCGACGCCACCCCCTGGGACGACGCCGAGCGGCTCCAGCGGGCAGCGCGCACGATGCTCGCCGCCGGGGCCAAGGCCGGCCGGACCACGGCGGCCTACTTCGGCGCCCGGCTGGACGGCCTCGCCGGGGACTTCCTGGACCGCGTCCTGGTCGTCGAACAGGGCGTCGTCGACCAGGGCGCCGCCCTCACCGCCTACACCCCCGCCCCCGAGGGCCGGGCCGCCGTCGCCACTCTGGTCCGGGCCCTGGAGGCGCTGCGCGAGGCCGTCGACTACCGCCGGGTCAGCGGCGGGCCCGAGGCCTTCGAGAACGCCGTCCGGTCCGGGGTCAGCCGCGAACTCGTCCAGTCCGTCGAGGACCTGGTGCGCGGCGCGACCGCGGCCCGGCTCACCGTCGCCTGGTCGCCGGCCGCGGGGATCCCGGGCGGCTTCGGGGACCGCCGGATCGACCTCGACTTCTCACCCGGCGACCTGCCCGCCCTGGCCGAGGCCGCCGAGCTGCTGGAGCGCATCGAGCCCGCCGTCGACGTCACCGTGGTCGGCGTGGTCGTCCGGCTCAAGCGTGCCGACCCGTCCGGGCCCGGCTCGGTCCGACTGCGGGTGTTGGGCGGCGCCGAGGTCCGCGAACTCAAGCTGCGCCTGCCCGAGCCCGACTACCGGCTCGCCGTCGAGGCCCACCTCTCCGGCGTCCCGGTCCGGGTCTCCGGCCGCCTGGAGCGCCGCGACGGCTTCCGCCGGCTGACCCGGCCGCACGGCCTGGAGCTGTGCGGTTGGGACGAGGGCGACCGCGAGCAACTGCTGAAGGGGCTCCAGGACGGAGGGGAGGGGGCGTAGACCGTATGAAGTGCGCTGCTTGCGGTGGCGGGTCCGCCCGGTGTGGGAGATTCCCGGCTCGTGGTCCGCGTCAAGGCAGGGCCGCTTCGCGG
>NZ_JBICZB010000033.1:0-82050 GCF_043201815.1 Kitasatospora sp. NPDC048296 | reverse complement strand
TCCTATGCGCGTGCCGATCAGCGATCACCCGAACGAGAGTGATGCGCGCGAAAATTCGAGCGGCAGCCGTGCCACGCGGTTTGGGAATCGCTTCTGAGAGCAGGCCGATCTGGGCGAAGACGACGGACATCGCCGCCGCCAGGCCGAGCTGCCACCAGGTGTCGCCCAGCGCGAGGAGTGCCCACCAGCCGCCGAGGAACGCGGCGAGCACCAGGCCGACGCGGACGGCGTAGTAGCCGGGACGCCGGTCGAGCAGACCCTCGGCGGCTATCCGACGGCTCAACCGGGCGAAGTCGCTGCCGCCGCCCTCCGGCCGTGGGGCGGGGGCGGCCTCGGGAGCCTTGGTCATCGTCACGGACTGTGTGGGCATGCCCCGAGTCTGGTTCGAGGGGCGGCTGCGAAGAACGGGGAAAGCACCCGTCCCGTACGGGTGTTAACCCCCGCACCACGAGGGGCGTCAGCAGGCCCGAGACGCCCCGGCCTCGCGGGACGGCGTGTCGGAGCCACGGTCTACGCTCCCCATCACCTACGAGCCCTGGGGAAGACCGGATGTCCTACGACGATCACGACGATTACGAGTACCTGCCCGCGCTGATCACCGCCCTGGCCGATCCGTCCGAGGAGAAGTGGACCATCGACGGCTGGCGGATCGTGCGGCTCGGCCTGGTCCAGGGGTCCGCCGAGTACGGCACGATCTACGACCCGCTGGGGCCGGAGGGCTCGGGCTTTCCGATGCGGCCCGGCGGCACGCCGGTCTACCTGGTCTCCAGCGAGGACGCACCCAATGACCCGGTGGCCGCTCTGGTGCACCCCAGCGACACCGTCCCGGTTCGGACGGAGGACTGGGGTGACCGCGTGGCGACCCCCTCCGGCCTGGCCGTGCTGCACGGGAGCCCCAGCACCACCTGGATCGAACCGGCCGCCCAGATCGTCAAGCGCGCCTGGGCCACACTGCACGCACGCGCCGCCGAGGGCGACGACTGGCAGCTGGAGAACTTCCGCGAGATGCTCCAGCGCGCCAGGGTGGACCCGACCGACTGGCCGGTGGAACCCGTCGAGGGCGACTTCGAGAACAACTGGCTGATGATCCCGGACGAGGCCGGCACCGGCACCGTGCTGGGCATCCTGGTCGACCCGGACGGCTCCAACACGACCGCATGCCTGGACGCCGAGGGCAACACGGTGGCGGCCCTGCTCACCTTCGGCTTCTGACCCGACCGAGCAACCCCGGCATGGTGGCCCCCTGCACGGGGGCCACCCCACGGCCGCGGTCGCTCAGCCCTTGCCGCCGCCCTGCCAGGCGGCGCGCTGGCGGAGGGAGACGCGGTTGCCGTCCGGGTCCACGGTCTCGATGCGGACGCCGAAGCCGTAGTCCTCCGGTTCGGGCTGCTCGAAGACCACGCCTCGCTCGCGCAGCACCTCGAAGTCCGCCCGCAGGTCGTCCGACTCGATGAGGAGCGGGCCGGGCGCAGCTGCGCCGGACCGGCGTCCGGCGGGCTGTCCCGCGGCCGGGGCGTGCTGCCAGAGGATGACCTCCAGCGGGCTGCCCGGGACGGCCACGGTCAGGAACCGTCCTTCGGGGCCCGGGTAGTCGACGCGCTTCTCCAGGCCGAGCTGGCCCGCGTAGAACTCCAGGGCGCGCTCCTGGTCGGTGACGTAGACCGTCACGTACATGATGTTGGTCAGCATCTCGCTGCCGTCCCTTCCTGCCGTCGGTGGTGCTCCACTGCTTCACCGACGGATCGAGGCGGGCGGATGTGACGGACTCGCGGAACGGATTACGGCCGGAAGAGTTCGTCCAGGTGGTGGGCGAGGATCGCCAGCGCCTGTTCGCCGTCCCGCCGGCCGCCGAGGACGCTCGACCCCAGCCCGTTGACCATCGCCGCCCTCGACCTCCCGGCCGTCCACGTCGTCGGCTGCTCCTACGGCGGCTGGATCGCCCTCCACCACCAGATCCGCCACCCCGGGCGGACCGCCGGCCTCACCCTGGTCGACACGGCGGGCCTCGCCGACGTCGGCCGGCGCTTCTACACCTGGCTCATCCTCGGCGGCCTCGCCGCCACGGCCCCGCGCGCACTCCGGCCCCGGCTCGCCCGGGCGATCGGCAACAGCGCCATCCTGGAGACCGAGCTGATGACCCTGATGCGCGCCTCGATCGGCTTCCGCCGCCGCCTGCCGCTGGCCACCACCCTCACCGACGAGGAGCTGGGCCGGCTGAACACCCCCGCGCTCTTCCTGCTCGGCGAGCGCAGCGCCATGAACGACGCCCGGGCCGCCTCCGAGCGGCTGCACCGGCTCGTCCCGGCCGCCCGGGTCGAGATCGTGCCCGACGCGGGGCACTCGCTGCCGACCGACGACGTCAACCGCCTCCCAGCCGGCGAACCGACTGCGAATCAGCACTTCGAGCCGGTCGAGCGAGGCGGGGGTGAAGTCCCAGTCGCCGCGGTTCTCCTCCACCCAGGCAGGAAACGCCTGACGCCGAGCGGCGAGCCACCCGGCCAGCCGCGGGTTGTCGACCCACTCCGGGGTGTCGATCGGATCCATCCCGCGAGCCTACGGGGAGAGAGCCTCGATGTGGCGCAACAGTCCTGTGCGCAAGGCTGGTTGACGTTCGACAGGACGTCGGTTCCAGGAGACGCGGACGCCACCCTTCGCCTACCGTACGACAGGCGGAATCAGTAGATGTCGTCCGGGAGGCCGCGGCGCCACTCCTGGAACCGGTCGAACCGGTCGACAGTGCCCCCCAGCCGGTAGTCCGGGACCGCGAACAGTGACCGGATGGCGTCGGCCGGGTCGAGGAGCGGGACGGACTGTTCGTCCTGCGCCTCCAGTTCCTCCAGCACGTCCCGCTCGTACTCCGTCAGGCCGTCCCGGGCGTACGTCACCAGCGGGTGGCCGCCGACCAGCCGGTTCGGCTCCGGCAGGACAGGGGTGCAGCGCCACATCACCCCGCAGCGGCGGATGAGGGTCTCACCCAGGTACCAGGCGGCGACCTCCAGCAGCGGGGTGCCCCGGGCGGCGCGGACCTCATCCCAGCTGTCGAACCGGCTACGGATGAAGGCTTCCAGCCGGTCGAACGTGGCGGGCGTGAAGTCCCAGCCGCCTCCGCCCCGTTCCGCCCACGCGGGAAACCCCTGGCGCTGCGCGGCGAGCCATCCGGCCAGCCGGGGGTTGTCGGCCCACTCCGGGCTGTCGATCTCATCCATGCCGCCAGCCTACGGGCCGATCGCCGCTGCAAGGCGTAACAGTCCTGTGTGCAAGGTGGGTTGACGTTCAGCAGGGCGTCGAATCGAGGAGACGCGACCGCCACCCACCGTCTACTGTTCGAACTCTGGCGGCGGACACGTCAATTGGGGGCCCGTCTCGGCGCCGTCCACACAACTGTCTTCATCAGCGGGCTCCTTGGGGGAGTAGCCACGTGACAGACCTGATACCCCGCCGCGCACGCATCTGGGTGCGCGGCGGCCTAGCACTCGCCTGCACCGCCGTCCTGGCGGTCACCGGCCTGCCCGGCCTGCAGGGCACCGCCTACGCGGCGAAGGGCAAGCGCTGCGACGAGATCTACCAGGGCGCGAAGGGCGGCCGGCAGGGGACGTCCTTCCCCTGGGACAAGTCGTCCGACAGCATCCGGGACAAGTCCGCCTGGGACTCGTACGACTTCGACGCCCCCCGCCAGGCCTTCGACGGGCTCACCGTCCCGTCCGACCCGGCCGCGCGGGACGAATTCCTCAAACAGTTCGACTCGGACTACAACAAGTACCCCGAGAACACCAAGGAGCGCGTCTACGCGCGCTACAAGAACTACCTTGAACGCAACCCGGACAAGCCGAAGTTCGACACCTTCGACAAGTGGCTCTCCGACGCCTACATCCTGCCGAACAACAACAACCGGCGCGGCGCCTTCTACGAGGAGAAGGTGGTCAAGGACCTCGGGCTGATCGGCCCCGACTGGCTCTGCCAGGAGGAGATCCCGATCCTCGACGAGGAGGGCAAGCCCGTCCTCGGCAAGGACGGCAAGCCGATGGTCCGCAAGTGGGACGCGGTCAACTACAAGACCGACGACTTCCTGGAGTTCAAGGCCGGCGGCGGCCGTGACACCAACCAGGACCCGACGAACAAGGCCTTCCTCCAGGACCCCCAGCGCAAGAACGCACGCGTCACGTACGTCTTCGGCGAGGAGAGGACGAGCGCGACCACGAAGTACCTCGCCAGGGTCAACACGGAAGTGGGCTCGGACCCCGCGAACCCGCGTGTCCGCAGCTACGAGCACCGGTCCACGGGCATACCCAAGTACCAGTTCGACCCGGCCACCTCCAAGCCCGACCCGTACATGAACACCGGAACCAAGCAACCGTCCGGCGGCGCCGCCCGGAACCTCGAAGGGTCCATGCCCACCCCGAAGGACATGGCCGAGCGGATGGCGCGCATCCGCGCCGACGACCCGGCCGGTCTGCGGGTGCGCGGCCCGGGCGGCGTGGACTTCTCCACCCTGCAGCTCTCCTACGTCGGCAAGCCGGTCAAGGGCCAGGCGCTGAACTACGCCTTCGCCGCCGAGAAGGCCGACGAGGACGAGGAGAACCTCGGCTGGGGCGGCCAGGAGAAGGCGCAGCTCATCTCGGACTCCTTCTTCACCTGGCTCGCGCTGACGCCGGACAAGTTCTGGGTCAACCTGATGCCCGACCAGCCCGACCGGATCATGGACCCGGCCTTCGGGAAGACCGATGCCGGGCGGGTGCTGCTCCAGGCCGACCTGGAGATGAAGCACGACTGGGCCAAGGACGTGGACCCGCGCCAGGGCACCGGCAAGAAGCTCTCGGACGCCATGCAGGCCGAGGGCCTCGACTGCGGGCCGATCGAGCGCAACTGGATCGTGCCGCTGCCCGCGAAGATCCGCGCGGACGAGAACGGCGTCTACATCCTCGACGCGCCGCTGAAGGTCAACTCCGAGGCCGCGGTCACCACCGCCCACAACCCGAACGGGGACTGCAAGCTCACCGAGGCCCAGACCCACACCTTCGAGCGGCTGGTCCGCGAGATCGTCGTCCCGGACATCGAGCACAAGGTCAACACCGCCCCGGCGTACGCCGATCTGCGCCGCGTCTACAGCGCCCGGGTCGCCGCCGAGTACGTGCGGCAGCAGGACCAGCAGGGGGCCACCGACTACCGGTCGATCATCAACAGCAACGACGTCTCCCAGTGGCCGCTCCGGGGCGGGAACAAGAGCTGGACGCCGCGGCAGACCTGGGAGGAGTACGTGAAGTCCTTCACCCAGGGCGACTACAGCTACCCCTGTGGGAACAACGGGCAGATCTGCGTCGTGGGCGGCGTGGACTTCTCCCAGGCGCCCAAGCAGGACATCGGCGCGTCCGAGTTCGCCGCCAAGCACCAGGACCTGCCGCGCTCCGCGCAGACCTCGGTGAAGGCGATGACCGACAAGGCGGACACCGACGACCTGCTGCTCCTCGGCGGTGGCGGGCCGGCCGACAACGGCCCGACTCCGACCCCGACGCCGACGGACACTCCGACGTCGACGCCCACCGGTACCCCGACCGGCACTCCCACCGGCGGCCCGACGGACACCCCGAGCGCCACGCCCACCGGTACGCCCACCGGTACGCCCACCACCGCGCCGAGCACCCCGGCGGGTGGCGGCACCGCCAGCTCCAGCCCCTCCCCGGCCCCAGCCGGTGGCAGCGGCAGCGGTAGCGGCAGCAGCACCGGTGGCGGCGGAAGCCTCGCCAGCACCGGCGCGAACGTCCTGCCCCTGGCCGGCATCGCCGCCGTGCTCCTGGCGGGCGGCGCGGCCATGGTCTGGTGGCGTCGCCGCCGGGCCTGACCGCGTTCCACAGCCGTACGACCGGCCCCGCACCCGCCTGGTGCGGGGCCGGTCCCGTGCTCAGCCCTGCTGCGGCGGGCGGCGGCGCAGGCCGAGCAGCAGCAGGACCACCGCCGTCAGCACCGCCGCGGTACGCAGCACGCCCGGGGCCATCGACCAGCTGAACTGGCCCAGCGGGGAGCCGGGTTGGACGGCGCCGCCGCTCTGCTTGGCGTGATTCATCGCGAACAGGGTGGACGCGCTCATCGTGACCAGCGGGATGCCGAGGATCACGAACTTGCGCATCGTGTCGGAGATCTGACGGGTCAGGTAGCCCAGCCCCCAGCCCGCCAGCATGGCCGGGAAGAAGCCGGACACCGCGCCGCCGACCAGCAGTCCGCAGGAGAGCAGGATCAGCGGGGACGGCTTGCGGGCGCCCTTGCCCGAGGCCTTGCCCGAGGCCTTGCCCGAGGCCTTGCCGGCGGCGGGAGCGGGGGCGGCCTTCGCCTTCCTCTGCTTCCTCGGCTTCGCCGCAGCCTGTTCAGCGGCCGCGGCCGCAGCCGCCCGCGCGGCCGCCTCCTCCGCCGCCCGCTGCTCGGGGACCGGCTTCGGCGCGGGCTGCGGCGTGTCCGAGAAGTCGAGCATCGTCATGGTCCACGGGCTCGAACTCTGCACCGTCGGCGGCGGGATCACCTCCGAACCGGTCTCGGGCCCGGCAACACCCGGCAGGTCCAGCGACACGTTCGGGATGCCGCCGGTCGCGGCGGGCGCGGCCGACGGGCCGTACACGCTGTCCTCGGACGGAACGCCGGGAACACCCGGGGCCGCAGCACCGTCACCGGACGAGCCGGACGAGCCGGACGAACCGGACGAGCCCGACGCCCCCGCCCGCTCACTCCAAGGCCCGCTCTTGCGCCACCACTCGCCGTCCGTCATCACCGACACCCCGCCTCGCCCGGCTCGCCCATGGAGAGCGCGGCCGCCCACCGAACCGCCCTCGGCCGTGACGCTACCCACCGTGCCCCGCCCGCGCGAGTCCGCCGCGATCACCCGCACGCACCGCTCCCCCGCGAGGGCGCCCGGCCGCACGAGGGGATCCCGTCGTCCGCCCACCCGACTAACCTAGGTCGAATGACCACACAGCAGGGCCCTCAACGCCAGGGCAGGACGCCCGCCGGCCCCCGCACCCTCGCCGAGGAGCTGCGGGCACGCCCCGACGATGCGCTCGCCGCCCTGCTCCGTTCCCGCCCCGACCTGCTGAACCCCGTCCCCGGCGACCTCACCCAGCTGTCCGCCCGGCTGTCCTCGCGCGCCTCCGCGCTGCGCGCCCTGGAGCGGCTCGACCGCTTCACCCTGCAGGTCGCCGAGGCTCTGGCCACCGCCCCGGACGGCACCGGCCTGGCCACCGTGCGGACCCTGCTGACCGGCCCGAGCAAGGTCAAGCCGCACCCCGGCGCGACCCCGCTCACCCCGGCCGACCGGTCCGCCGTCGCCACCGCGCTCCCCCGCGCGATCGCCACCCTGCGCGACCGGGCGCTGCTCTGGGGCCCGGACAACGGCCTGCGACTGGTCCTCGCCGTGCGCGAGGCGCTCGCCCCCGCCGCCGCCAACCCCGGCCGCACCGGCCTCGGCCCGACCCTCGCCGAGGCCACCGTCGGCATGTCCCCGGCCCGGCTGCAGCAGCTGCTCGCCTCCGCCGGGCAGCCGGCCACCCCGGACCCGGTCACCGCCGTCGCCGCCCTGACCACCCTGCTCACCGACCGCACCCGCTGCGCCGCACTGCTCGACACCGCCCCCGAGCCCGCGCTGCGGCTGCTGGAGCGACTGGTCTGGGGCCCGCCCACCGGCACCGTCCCGGACGCCACCCGCCCGGTCACCGCCGAGGACGCGCAGAGCCCGGTCGAATGGCTGCTCGCCCGCGGCCTGCTGCTGCCCACCAGCCCGGGCAGCGTCGTCCTGCCCCGCGAACTGGCGCTGCACCTGCGCGGCGGCCGCACCCACCGCACCGTCGAACCGGTGCAGCCCGAGCCGGCGCCCGCCGCCGCCCCGCGCGATCCACAGGCTGTGGACAGCGCCGCGGCCGGCCAGGCCCACACCGCCGTGAAGACCGTCGAGGAGCTGCTGGACGCCTGGGGCCTCACCCCGCCGCCCACCCTGCGGGCCGGCGGCCTCGGCGTACGGGACCTCAAGCGCACCGCCCAGACCCTGGAAACCACCGAGCAGCTGGCCGCCTTCTGGCTCGAACTCGCCTACACGGCGGGCCTGCTGGCCCCCGACGGCGAGGCCGACGAGTGCTGGGCGCCGACCCCCGGGTACGACAGCTGGCTGCAGCTGGACACCGCCGAGCGCTGGTCCGTGCTGGCCACCGCCTGGCTCACCGCCACCCGGGTGTCCGCCCTCACCGGCACCCCGGACGGCAAGGGCAAGCCGCGCGCCGCCCTCGGCCCCGAACTGGACCGCACCCTCGCCCCGTCCGTCCGCCGCGCCACCCTCGCCCTGCTCGCCGAACTGCCGCCCGGCACCCCGGCCACCGCCGAGGAGCTGCTGCCCACCCTGCGCTGGCAGCGCCCGCTGCGCGGCGGCCCGACCGGCCCGGACGGCCGCGAACTGCGCGACGACCTCACCACCTGGACCCTCGCCGAGGCCGAACTCCTCGGCATCACCGGCCGCGGCGCCCTCGCCGCCCCCGCCCGCGCGCTGCTCACCGCCGAGTCCGACCCGGCCGAGGTGCTGGCCCCGCTGCTGCCGCAGCCGCTGGACCACGTGATCCTGCAGCCCGACCTCACCGCGATCGCCCCCGGCCCGCTGCTCACCCCGCTCGCCCAGGCGCTCGCGCTCTGCGCCGACATCGAGTCCAAGGGCGGCGCCACCGTCTACCGGTTCACCCCGGGCTCCGTCCGCCGCGCCCTGGACGCCGGACGCACCGCCGCCGACCTGCAGACCTTCCTGGCGCAGCACAGCCGTACGCCCGTCCCGCAGCCGCTCAGCTACCTGATCGACGACGTCGCCCGCCGGCACGGCATCCTGCGGGTCGGCGCCGCCTCCTCCTACCTGCGCTGCGACGACCCGTCGCTGCTCGGCGAGGTGCTCGCCGACCGCCGCGCCGCCGACCTGCGGCTACGGCTGCTCGCCCCCACCGTCCTCGCCGCCCAGGCCGCCCCGGACGTGCTGCTCGCCGCCCTGCGCACGATGGGTTACGCCCCGGCCGCCGAGTCCGCCGAGGGCGACGTGCTGATCACCCGCCCGGACAGCCACCGCACCCCGCCCCGGACGGCACCCACGCCCGTCCCCGACGGCCCGCCCAGCCCGGACGACACCCTGCTCGCCGCCGCCATCAAGGCCATCCGGGCCGGCGACCGCGCCGCCACCGCCTCCCGCCGCGAGCCCACCCCCGACCCGCGCCAGCTCCCCCGCACCGCCGCCGCCGAGACCCTGGCCGCCCTGCAGACGGCCGTCCTGCTCGGCGAGCGGATGTGGATCGGCTACCTCAATGCCGAGGGCATCGCCAGCCAGCGCATCATCGACCCGGTCAAGGTCGAAGGCGGCTTCGTCACCGCCTTCGACCACCACGCCGACGAACTGCGTACCTTCGCCCTCCACCGCATCACGGGCGTCGCGGAGCTGGACGAGTAACCGTTCGCGACGGGGCGTCAGTGGCCGTGCGCCTCCTTCATCTTCTCCTTGACCGCCTGGTCCGCCAGGCTGCCGAGCTGCCCCTGCCCGACCGGCAGCGAGCCGCCGCCGACCTGGTCGGCGATCAGGAATCCGGGTGCCGCCAGCAGACCGCCGGGGCCCTCGCCGACGCCCGCGAGGGCGTGGGCGGAGCCGGCCGAGGAGGCGGTGGCGGCGAAGGCCGTGCCCATCAGGGCGAGGGCGGTGAGAACGCGCTTCGAGGTCTTCATGACCTGCTCAACGAGCGAGTACGGACCGTGGTCACTCGCAGCGACTGAGGGGCGGACATCAGCGAGTGGAAGGAGCCCGCCCACGTTCCGCGCGGAATGAGCGACACTGGAGGGTCTGCGTCAATCCAGCCTGTCAGCCAGTGGAGGGCTCCCCCGCGTGAACGACGGACCGCTCATCGTCCAGAGCGACAAAACTCTTCTCCTGGAGATCGACCACCCCAAGGCCGCCGACTGCCGCCGCGCCATCGCGCCGTTCGCCGAGTTGGAGCGGGCGCCCGAGCACGTCCACACCTACCGGGTGACCCCGCTCGGGCTGTGGAACGCGCGCGCGGCCGGGCACGACGCCGAGCAGGTGGTGGACGCCCTGGTGACGTACTCGCGCTACCCGGTGCCGCACGCGCTGCTCGTGGACGTGGCCGACACCATGGGCCGCTACGGCCGGCTCCAGCTGCTCAAGCACCCGACGCACGGGCTGGTGCTCACCACCACCGACCGGCCGGTGCTGGAGGAGGTGCTGCGCTCCAAGAAGATCGTGCCGCTGGTCGGCGCCCGGGTCGGCCCGGACACCGTGGTGGTGCACCCCTCCGAGCGCGGGCAGATCAAGCAGGTGCTGCTCAAACTCGGCTGGCCCGCCGAGGACTTCGCCGGGTACGTGGACGGCGAGGCGCACCCGATCGACCTGGACGAGGACGGCTGGCAGCTGCGCCCGTACCAGGCGCAGGCCGTCGAGGGCTTCTGGCACGGCGGCTCGGGCGTGGTGGTGCTGCCCTGCGGCGCCGGCAAGACGCTGGTCGGCGCGGCCGCGATGGCGCACGCCAAGTCGACGACGCTGATCCTGGTCACCAACACCGTCTCGGCCCGCCAGTGGAAGCACGAACTGGTCAAGCGCACCTCGCTCACCGAGGACGAGATCGGCGAGTACAGCGGGACGAGGAAGGAGATCCGCCCGGTCACCATCGCCACCTACCAGGTGATGACGACCAAGCGGAAGGGCGTCTACGCGCACCTGGAGCTGTTCGACGCCCGCAACTGGGGCCTGGTGGTCTACGACGAGGTGCACCTGCTGCCCGCGCCGGTGTTCAAGTTCACCGCCGACCTGCAGGCCCGCCGCCGGCTCGGCCTGACCGCCACGCTGGTGCGCGAGGACGGCCGCGAGGGCGACGTGTTCAGCCTGATCGGCCCGAAGCGCTTCGACGCCCCGTGGAAGGAGATCGAGGCGCAGGGCTACATCGCGCCCGCCGACTGCTGCGAGGTGCGGGTCACCCTGACCGACTCCGAGCGGCTCGCCTACGCCACCGCCGAGCCGGAGGAGCGCTACCGTTTCTGCGCCACCACGGCGACCAAGCGACGGGTGGTGGAGGCGCTGGTCAAGAAGCACGAGAAGGACCAGACGCTGATCATCGGCCAGTACATCGACCAGCTGGACGAGCTCGGGGAGGTCCTGGACGCCCCCGTGATCAAGGGCGAGACCAGCAACGCCCAGCGCGAGAAGCTCTTCGACGCGTTCCGCAACAAGGAGATCGGCGTCCTGGTGGTGTCCAAGGTCGCGAACTTCTCGATCGACCTGCCCGAGGCCACCGTGGCCATCCAGGTCTCCGGGACCTTCGGCTCCCGCCAGGAGGAGGCCCAGCGCCTCGGCCGCGTCCTGCGCCCCAAGGCGGACGGGCATGCGGCGCACTTCTACTCGGTGGTCGCCCGGGACACCGTGGACCAGGACTTCGCCGCCCACCGGCAGCGCTTCCTCGCCGAGCAGGGGTACGCGTACCGCATCATCGACGCGGACGACGTGCTGTAACCGTAGGAACGTTCAGTAGCGGACACCGTCGCGCCCGAGGAAGATCACCCGCGCGGCGGTGTCCAGGACGATGCCGACGTTGCGGACGACGGCGCTCAGCGGGTTGCGGTGGCGGCCCTGGACGGCGGTCGCGCCGGCCGGACCCGAACGGGAGGTGCTGTTCTGGGTGCTCATGTCTTCAACGGTAGGCACCCGACCGGCCCCCTGCATCACTCCAAAGGCCGTATCCACCAGGACGGCGGTCGTCCTCCCGGTGTACGGCACCCCCTGAGACCTGCGGGGCTGGAACCCTGAGACGGACGGGTCTAAGATCGTCCGCCTGCCCCCTCCCGAACCGTGGTACCTGGCGGTGTCCCGCCGGCAGCCGGGGGAGGTGCCGACCGCACGGCAACCGGTCGGCTGTACTCACCGTGAGCTCCATCGATCCGCTGCGCCCGCGACCGGGGCAGCCGGGAAGGTTCGCTGTGCCCGCCACCCCCACCACCGACCCCCTCCAGCGCGAACGCGACCACCTCGCCGCGTCCCGGGCCGCGCTGCGAGCGATGCGCGAGGACGTCCAGTCGCTCGACCTGCGCGACGTGACCGGCACCTGGGTGTCCGCCGTCATCCTCCAGAACCAGATCGAGGCCAGGATCGCCGCCCTGGCCGACCTCGCCGACACCCCGCTGTTCTTCGGCCGCCTCGACTACCTCCACGCGATCAGCGAGGAACTCAGCGAGGGAGGAGGCGGGGAGAACTTCTACATCGGCCGCCGCCACGTCCACGACGCCGACGGCGACCCGATGGTGATCGACTGGCGCGCGCCGGTCTCCCAGCCGTTCTACCGGGCCAGCCGCACCGAGCCGATGGACGTCGAGCGCCGCCGCCGCTTCGGCTACACCGGCGGTGAGCTCACCGCCTACGAGGACGAGCACCTCACCGACCCGGCCACAGAGACATTTACCGGCTCCGCCGGGGGCTCCACCACCTCCGCGCTGCTCGCCGCCGAGATCGAGAAGCCCCGTGTCGGCCCGATGCGCGACATCGTCGCCACCATCCAGCCCGAGCAGGACGAGATCGTCCGCTCCGACGTCACGGGCACCATCTGCGTCCAGGGGGCGCCCGGCACCGGGAAGACCGCCGTCGGCCTGCACCGTGTCGCCTACCTGCTGTACGCGCACCGCGAGCGGCTGGCCCGGACCGGCACCCTGGTGATCGGCCCGAACACCGCCTTCCTCTCCTACATCGAGCAGGTGCTCCCGGCCCTCGGCGAGCTGGACGTCGCCCAGGCCACCGTGCAGCAGCTGGTCGCGCACGTCGAGGTGAAGGACGAGGACGACCCGGAGGCGGCCCGGCTGAAGGGCGACGCCCGGATGGCCGAGGTGCTGCGCCGGGCGGTGCGGGCGGGCATCACGCTGCCCACCGAGCCCTGCGTGGTGGTCCGCGGCTCCCGCCGCTGGCGCGTCCCGGCGTACGAACTGGTCGAGATCATCGCGGAGTTGAAGGGCCGCGAGGTCCGCTACGGCGCCGCCCGGGACGCCCTGCCGCAGCGCATCGCGCACGCCGTGCTGCTGAAGATGGAGCAGGGCGGCGAGGCCCCGGACGACCGGGTGCAGGACGCGGTGGCCCGCAACAGCGCGGTCAAGGCCGTGGTCAAGGAGTGCTGGCCGGCCGTAGACCCGGCCAAGCTGGTGCTGCGGCTGCTCTCCGAGCCGGAGTTCCTGGCCGAGTGCGCCGAGGGCGTGCTGACCCCCGAGGAGCAGCAGGCGGTGCTGTGGCCCAAGCCCGGCCGCTCGGTGAAGACCGCCCGCTGGACACCGGCCGACGCCGTCCTGGTGGACGAGGCGACGGACCTGGTCCAGCGCACGCCCTCGCTCGGGCACGTGGTGCTGGACGAGGCCCAGGACCTCTCCCCGATGCAGTACCGCGCGGTCGGCCGCCGCTGCACCACCGGTTCGGCGACCGTCCTCGGCGACCTCGCCCAGGGCACCACCCCGTGGGCGACGGCGAGTTGGCCGGACGCCCTGCACCACCTGGGCAAGCCGGAGGCGCACGTCGAGGAGCTGACCAAGGGCTTCCGGGTGCCGGAGGAGGTCATCGCGTACGCCTCCCGGCTGCTCCCGGCGATCGCCCCGGGCCTGGCCCCGGCGACCTCGGTCCGCGACACTCCCGGTTCGCTGACGATCCGCCGGATCACCGAGTGGGAAGAGGCGGTCCTGGAAGCCTGCCGGGAGGCGCTGGAGCACGAGGGCTCGACCGGCCTGATCGCCGCCGACGCCCGGATCCCGCTGCTCGCCGAGGCGTTGACCGCGGCCGGGCTGCCGCACCTCACCCCCGGCACCGAGACCAGCGCCGACTCCCGGCTGACCCTGGTCCCGGCCTCGCTGGCCAAGGGCCTGGAGTACGACTACGTGGTGCTGGACGAACCGGCCGCGGTGATCGCCGGCGAGCCGGACGAGCGGACCGGCCTGCGCCGGCTGTACGTGGCGCTCACCCGCGCCGTCTCCGGGCTGACGGTGCTGCACGCCGAGCCGCTGCCGGAGCAGCTGCGCTGACGGCACGGAAGGGGGCCGGGTCGCGAACGACCCGGCCCCCTTCCGTCTTTCCGTGCAGCAGCCACGGACCGCCCGGCTGTCGGCGCTTCCACGCTCAGCCGTCGATCAGTGCCCGCCACTCGGCGACCTTGGCCGCGTCCACCGGCGTCCGCCAGCCGTCGGCCCGCACCGCGCCGCCGACGTGGAAGGCGTCGAAGCCCTCCGCCCGCAACTCCTTGAGGTGCTCGGCCCGCAGGCCGCCGCCGATCAGGATCCGCTGGCCGTACCCGGGCTCGCCCGCGCGGGCCAGCTCGGCCGCCAGCACCTCGCGCCCGGCGTCGACCCCGGCGGCCGCGCCGGAGGTGAGGAAGGTGTCCAGCCCGGGCAGGGCGCCGACGGCGGCGCGCAGGGCGGCCCGGTCGGCGCTGTGGTCGACCGCCCGGTGGAAGGTCCAGCGGCAGCCGGCGATCGCCTCGGCCACGGCCGCGGTGGCGGCCAGGTCGACGGCGCCGTCGGCGCCGAGGAAGCCGAGGACGAACTCCTCGGCCCCCTCGGCCCGCAGGGCGGCGGCCCGGGCGCACAGCTCGTCCAGGTCGCCGGGGGCGAAGCCGTCCCGGATCCGCAGCATGACGCGCAGCGGGATGCCGACGGCGGCCCGGATCCGGGCGAAGTCCTCGACGGACGGGGTGAGTCCGTCGGCGGCCATGTCGGTGACCAGTTCGAGCCGGTCGGCGCCGCCCGACTCGGCGGCCTGGGCGTCCTGGGGCGTCAGCGCGATGACTTCGAAAATTGGTCTAGACATATCCGACAGCCTGCCACATCCGACCGCCCCCGGCGAGACCGCCCCGCCCGCCCGGGCTCAGGCCACCAACCGCCCGTCCCCGCCGCCCGGACCGGCCGTGTCGGTCGGCCTGCGCAGCATCACCAGCCCGACCATCGCGGCGATCACCGCTGCGGCCAGCGGCAGCAGCCGCCACGTCCCGCCGACCTGCTGCCAGATCGCGTTGAGGTTGACGCTCAGCGTCCACGGCAGCGCGGCGAGCCCCGGAACGGCCACCAGGTACCACCCGCGCAGCGCCGTCAGCGCCATCAGCAGCGGCACACCGACCATCAGCGCCCGCCACGGCAGGTCCAGGTGGTGCCAGCTGCGATAGAAGGGGGTCGACAGCACCAGGAAGGGGCTCGACAGCACCGCCGCCACCACCATGCCCCGCTCCCGCCAGGTCGGCGACGGCAGCGCATCGCGCGGCGCGGCCAGCAGCACCAGGGCCCAGAGCAGGAACGGCCCGTCCCACTGGAAGTCGTAGAGGAGTTCCCAGAGTCCACCGCCGATCGACGCCCTCAGCTGCAGCAGCAGGTCCGCCACCACCGCGAGGGCCGTCGCCCCGGCGAGCAGCCGGGCCACCGTCCACCGACCGAGCAGCACCGCAGCGGCCGAGAGCACCGCCGACCCGTTCAAGACCCAGAAGGCCAGGAGACTCAGCAGCCACCCCGCGGAATGCGGGATCTGGTACGTGTTGTCGTCCGCGTACATCTCCACCGCCGCGATCCCCGCCGCCGCCCCGGCCGCGAGCGGCGCGGTCAGCGCCGCCAGCCGCCCGCCCGGCGAGGTCGAGGTCAGCCCGGTCCGCATCCGCAGCCCGTACGAGGCCAGGTCGAACAGCTCCCGCGCCTTGGCCACCGGACCGGCCCCCGCCGTGGTGTCGGCGAAGACCACGGCCATCTCGTCCCCGCGCTCGCGGCGGTAGCGGCCCGGGTAGAGCGCCAGCGCCGTCCTGACGCCAACAGTCGAATCACTCATGCAAAGGCCCCCCTGACCTTAGGACTGACAACGGCGACGGAGAGTCGGCGCTCCGCCTCGGTGGCCACGGCCCGCAGCCGCTCGGCCTCGGTGGCCAGCGCGCCCCGACCGGCGTCGGTCAGCGCGTAGGTGCGCCGGGCACGGCCGTCCACGACCTCCTCGGCGGCGACCTCGATCAGGCCCTGGCCCAGCAGCCGGTCGAGCGCGCCGTAGAGCGTGCCGGTACGCATCTTGACCCGGCCGTCCGAGATCGCGGCGATTTCCTGGATGAGCGCGTAGCCGTGCCTCGGGGCGTCGGCCAGCGCGGTGAGCAGAAGCAGCGTCGGCTCCTGCATGGAGCGTTCTGTCATACGTCTATATATATCGTCGACCGGCATATACCGTCCACCCGACCCAGCCGACAGAATGGGCCGCATGCCCACCGCGACCGAGGACCTGCTCCCCGTCTGGACCGCCCTGCTGCACCACTGCGGCGCCACCGACGACCCCGAACCGTACGGACGGGAGCTGCTGCGCCGCTGGTCGGAGCCGCAGCGCCGCTACCACACCCCCGAGCACCTGCGCGCGGTCCTACGGCACGTCGACGAGCTCGCCGGGCACGCCGCCGACCCGGACGCCGTCCGGCTCGCCGCCTGGTTCCACGACGCCGTCTACCGGCCCGACCGCACCGAGAACGAGGAGCGCAGCGCCGCCCTGGCCGTCCGCGCGCTGACCGCCGCCGGCCTGCCCGCCGGGCGGGTCGCCGAGGTCGAACGGCTCGTCCTGCTCACCGTCACCCACGACCCCGCCCCGGGCGACCGCGACGGCGAGGTGCTCTGCGACGCGGACCTCGCCGTCCTCGGCGGCTCCCCCGAGGCATACGCGGCGTACGCGGCCGCCGTCCGGGCGGAGTACGACTTCGTCCCGGAGCCGGACTTCCGCGCGGGCCGGGCCGCCGTGCTGCGCCAACTCCTCGCGCTCCCGGCGCTCTACCGCACCCCCACCGCCCGCGAGCGCTTCACCGCGGCCGCCCGCACCAACCTGACGGCCGAGCTCAAGCAGCTGGAGAACTAGACCCAATGCCAGTGACTTTGCGGCTGGTGTCTCGTTGGGTGTGGTGTGGCGAGGGTGGGGCAGGTCAAGTCGCCTGCGGGTGAGCGGATATCGGACCGGATCGCGATCGGGGTGCTGACCCAGGCGTTTCCGCCGGGTCTGGTCGATGAGGTGATCGCCGAGACCGGGCGGGGTGAGAAACGCAGCCGTCTGCTGCCGGCGCGGGTGGTCGTGTACTTCGTGCTGGCGATGTGCCTGTTCTTCGGGCAGGGCTACGAGGAGGTCGCCCGGCTGCTGGGCGAGGGACTCGGGGACGGGCGGCGGTCGTGGCGGGTGCCCACGACCGCCGCGATCGGCCGGGCCCGCCGCCGGCTGGGCGTCGAGCCGCTGAAGGCGCTGTTCGCCCGGGTCTGCCGTCCGGTGGCCGTGCCCGAGACGACGGGCGCCTGGTACCGGCGGTGGCGTGTGGTGGCAGTGGACGGTACCTGCCTGGACCTGGCGGACACCGACGCCAACACCGAGTTCTTCGGCCGGCACGTATCCGGGCGTGGGGCCAGTGCGTTTCCGCAGGCCAGGGTGGTGGGGCTGGCCGAGTGCGGCACTCACGCGATGTTCGGTGCCGCCATTGGCCCGCTGTCGGTCAGTGAGCAGTCGTTGTCCCGGCGGCTGTTCCCCCTTCTGCGGGAGGGGATGCTGCTGCTGGCCGACCGCGGCTTCTACGGATTCGAGCTGTGGCAGGCCGCCCGGGCGAGCGGCGCGGACCTGCTGTGGCGGGTCCGCGCCAACGCCGCCCTGCCCGTGGTCCGGGTCCTGAACGACGGCTCCTACCTCAGCACCGTCCACGCCGAACCGGACCGAAAGAGCCGCCGCAACCCGGTGACCGTGCGGGTCGTCGAGTACACCCTGGCCCACACCGGCGATGCGACCGTCTACCGGCTGGTCACCACCATCCTCGACCCCGAACAGGCACCCGCCCGCGAGCTGGCCGCGCTCTACGCCCAGCGATGGGAGATCGAGACCACGCTGGACGAGATCAAGACCCACCAGCGCGGACCCAGACTCGTCCTGCGCTCGAAGTACCCATGGGGCGTGGAACAGGAGATCTACGGGCTCCTCCTGGTCCATCACGCCATCCGGCAGCTGATGCACCAGGCCGCCCTTCACGAGGGCCTGGACCCCGACCGCCTGTCCTTCACCCGCAGCCTGCGGGTCGTGCGCCGCCAGGTCCCCGCCCAGGCGGCGCTTTCCCCCCGGCAGACTCACCCGCGCACTGACCCGCACCCTGGCTGAGATCAGCGAACGCCTCCTACCCGAACGACGTCAGCGATCCTGCCCGCGCGTCATCAAACGCAAGATGTCCAACTGGCCCCTCAAACGGGCCGAACACCGCGACTGGCCGCCACCCACTCCGGTCATCGTCACGATCGCCGGACCGGGCAGGACTTAAATCACCGGCGTTGGAACTAGACCAGCTCCCCCACCGGCGCCACCACCGAGCCGTGCTTGCCGCACACCCAGTGCGGCTCCGGCCCCAACTCCGGCTCCACGCTCAGCGCGTGCGGGTCCCCGTCGGCCGCGCAGTCGGTGCACAGCGGCCACCGCCCGTACGCCTCCAGCAGCGCGTCCTGGACGTCCTGGGCGACCAGCCCGAGCACGTACTCGGTGCCGTCCGGCCACTGCTCCAGCCACCAGCGACGGTGCGTGACGGCCTGCTCCACCAGCGAGACGACGGCGGCGTCCGCCACGTCCCGCGCGGTGAGGTCGGCCAGGATCAGTGCCCGCGCGTTGTGCAGGGCGGTCTCGATGTCAGCCATCCGTCCATTCTCCGTCGATACGCGAAAACGCCGCGTGGGCGGCCCCCGAAGGGAGCCGCCCACGCGGACGAGGAACCAACCGATCCGATCGAAGCGATCAGGATCAGAAGTCCATGTCACCGCCCGGCATGCCGCCGCCGGCGGCCGCGGCGGCCTTCTCCGGCTTGTCGGCGATGACGGCCTCGGTGGTGAGGAACAGCGCCGCGATGGAGGCGGCGTTCTGCAGCGCCGAGCGGGTGACCTTGGCCGGGTCGATGATGCCCGCGGCGACCAGGTCGACGTACTCGTTGGTGGCGGCGTTCAGGCCGTGACCGGCGGGGAGGTTGCGCACCTTCTCCACCACGACGCCACCCTCCAGGCCGGCGTTGGTCGCGATCTGCTTGATCGGGGCCTCCAGCGCGACCTTGACGATGTTGGCACCGGTGGCCTCGTCGCCGTCCAGCTCCAGCTTGTCGAAGGCGACACCGGCCTGCAGCAGGGCGACGCCACCACCGGCGACGATGCCCTCCTCGACGGCGGCCTTGGCGTTGCGGACGGCGTCCTCGATGCGGTGCTTGCGCTCCTTGAGCTCCACCTCGGTGGCCGCGCCGGCCTTGATCACGGCCACGCCGCCGGCCAGCTTGGCGAGGCGCTCCTGGAGCTTCTCGCGGTCGTAGTCCGAGTCGCTGTTCTCGATCTCGGCGCGGATCTGGTTCACGCGACCGGCGACCTGCTCGCTGTCACCGCCACCGTCGACGATGGTGGTCTCGTCCTTGGTGATGACCACCTTGCGGGCGGTGCCCAGCAGGTCGATACCGGCGTTCTCCAGCTTGAGGCCGACCTCCTCGGAGATCACGGTGCCACCGGTGAGGATGGCGATGTCGCCGAGCATGGCCTTGCGGCGGTCGCCGAAGCCCGGGGCCTTGACGGCGACGGACTTGAAGGTGCCGCGGATCTTGTTCACGACCAGGGTCGACAGGGCCTCGCCCTCGACGTCCTCGGCGATGATGACGAGCGGCTTGCCGCTCTGCATGACCTTCTCCAGCAGCGGGAGCAGGTCCTTGACCGAGCCGATCTTGGAGTTGGCGATGAGGATGTACGGGTCCTCGAAGGTCGCCTCCATGCGCTCCAGGTCGGTGGCGAAGTAGGCGGAGATGTAGCCCTTGTCGAAGCGCATGCCCTCGGTGAGCTCGAGCTCCAGACCGAAGGTGTTGCTCTCCTCGACGGTGATGACGCCTTCCTTGCCGACCTTGTCCATGGCCTCGGCGATGAGCTCGCCGATCTGGGTGTCAGCGGCGGAGATGGAGGCGGTGGAGGCGATCTGCTCCTTGGTCTCCACGTCCTTGGCCTGGGCCAGCAGCTGGTCCGAGACGGCGGCGACGGCCTTCTCGATGCCGCGCTTCAGGGCCATCGGGTTGGCGCCGGCGGCGACGTTGCGCAGACCCTCGCGAACCAGGGCCTGGGCCAGCACGGTGGCGGTGGTGGTGCCGTCACCCGCGACGTCGTCCGTCTTCTTGGCGACCTCCTTGACGAGCTCCGCACCGATCTTCTCGTACGGGTCCTCGAGCTCGATCTCCTTGGCGATGGAGACACCGTCGTTGGTGATCGTGGGGGCGCCCCACTTCTTCTCCAGCACGACGTTGCGACCCTTGGGGCCGAGCGTGACCTTCACTGCGTCGGCGAGCTGGTTCATGCCACGCTCAAGGCCGCGGCGAGCTTCCTCATCAAAGGCGATGATCTTGGCCATCAGAAGTGGTCCTCCGGGACACGGTCGACTGCTCGGACCAAGGGGTGCCCGCGACGGACGGCCCTGGTGCGCGGAGGTCCATTCCCCTACCGCTCCCGGGGGCCTCACCGACCCGGTCCGCTGTCACTCTCACACTGTGAGTGCTAACGCCAATGATTAGCACTCCGGGTGGTCGAGTGCAAGCCCAATCGGCCACCCGCGAGCCGCCGTCGAGCCCCGTCCGCGAGCGCGGACCGGGGCACGGACGGGAACGCGAACGGGCCCGCACGACGCGTGTCGTGCGGGCCCGTCGAGAAGCAGGAGGTCCACCAGCGGTGGGCCGCGCCGAGCTCCTGGAGTCGGAAGGGGTCAGACCGCCGCGCGAACCATGTCCGCCTGCGGGCCCTTCTGTCCCTGAGAGATCTCGAACTCGACCCGCTGGCCCTCCTCGAGGGTGCGGTAGCCGTCCATCTGGATCGCGCTGTAGTGGACGAAGACGTCCGCACCACCGTCGACCGCGATGAAGCCGTAGCCCTTCTCCGCGTTGAACCACTTGACGGTGCCCTGAGCCATTCCGAACTCCCCTAGTGCTGTGCTGGCCCTTCACGTGCCCGCAGGTCGCGGGCCCGGGTCTGGTTGAAGGCCGGCCCGGGGAACCCCCCCTGGGCGCAGCCGTGCACGCCGCAATCCTCCGCACAGAAAGCCGAACGGCTTCCGATGGGCGGTCGATTACGCCGACCGCCGCTGAATGTATCCGGACCGACGCCCTCTGCAACAGGGCCAACCGCCAGGAATTCCATAGCCCCGTCAAGAGACAAGGACGAACAAACCAGGGTGAAATCGGCATTTCATGCCGGACATAGCGGACGAATTACCCAAACCCTCGCAGGAATTCTGACATCCGCCTGACATGTTTCACGGCCCGGGACGCGAGCCGGTCTCAGTGACCGGACGACCTCCGGCCAAGCACCGCGCGAGCCGGAAGGGAAGCCCCGTTCCCAGCAGAGCCACACTCTACTCCGACTTGACCCGGAAATATTCCCGCCGAAATGCCAGCGGTCGCCCGCACATACGGAGAGTCGAATTCCGTACGTACGGGCGGCCGGGAAGCGGGATGCGACGGCTCAGCAGCCGCCGGCCACCGCCGGGATGATCGAGACGTTCGCGCCGTCCTTGATCTCGGTCGCCAGGCCCTCGGCGAACCGCACGTCGTCGTCGTTCACGTACACGTTGACGAAACGGCGCAGCTTCCCGGTGTCGTCCAGGATCCGGGCGGAAATGCCCGCGTGGTTCTGCTCCAGGTCGGCGATGACCTCGGCCAGGCTGGCCCCCTCGGCGGTCACCTCGGCCGCGCCGCCGGTGTAGGTGCGCAGGATGGTCGGGATGCGGACTTTGGCGCTCATGGCTCTCCTAGCGGGGGGTGGGGGTGGTTCAGGCGGACGCGAGACCGGCGGAGCGGAAGGACTCCAGCGTCGGGCGGATGACGGCGGTCATCCCGGCGTCGGAGACGGCGTCCAGCGTCTTCAGGCCGTCACCGGTGTTGATCGCGACGGTCTCCCTGGCCGGGTCCAGCTGACCGGTCTCGACCAGCTTCTTCAGCACGCCGACGGTCACCCCGCCCGCGGTCTCCGCGAAGATCCCCTCGGTCCGGGCCAGCAGCCGGATCGCCGCCACGACCTCTTCGTCCGTGACGTCCTCGACCGCCCCGCCGGTCCGACGGGCGATGTCCAGCACGTACGGGCCGTCCGCCGGGTTGCCGATCGCCAGCGACTTGGCGATGGTGTCCGGCTTGACCGGCTTGATCACGTCCCGGCCCGCCTTGAACGCGGCCGACACCGGCGAGCAGCCCTCGGCCTGGGCGCCGAAGATCCGGTACGGCCGGTCCTCCACCAGGCCGAGCTTGATCAGCTCCTGCAGCCCCTTGTCGATCTTCGTCAGCTGCGAGCCCGAGGCGATCGGGATGACGATCTGCTCCGGCAGCCGCCAGCCGAGCTGCTCGCAGATCTCGTACGCCAGCGTCTTGGAGCCCTCGCCGTAGTACGGACGCAGGTTGACGTTCACGAAACCCCAGCCCTCGCCGGCCGGGTCCCCGATCAGCTCCGAGCAGAAGCGGTTCACGTCGTCGTAGTTGCCCTCGATGCCCACCAGCTCGCCGCCGTACACCCCGGCCATCACGACCTTGCCCTGCTCCAGGTCGTGCGGGATGAAGACGCAGGACCGGAACCCGGCCCGGGCCGCCGCCGCGCCCACCGCGCCTGCCAGGTTGCCGGTCGAGGAGCAGGACAGCGTGGTGTACCCGAACGCCCGCGCCGCCTCGATGGCGCAGGCCACCACCCGGTCCTTGAAGGAGTGCGTCGGGTTCCCGGAGTCGTCCTTCACGTGCAGCGGAGCGGTGAACCCGAGCTCCCGGCCCAGGTTGTCCGCCTTCACCAGCGGGGTCCACCCCGGGTTCAGGTTCGGCTTGGACGCCACGTCGGCCGGCACCGGCAGCAGCGGCGCGTAACGCCAGATGGACGCCGGACCGGCCTCGATCCGCTTGCGCAGCTCCTCGGCGCGCTCGCTCCCGAACTCGTACGCGATCTCCAGCGGCCCGAAGCACTCCAGGCAGGCGAAGCTGGGGCCGAGCGGGAAGCGGGTGCCGCACTCCCGACAGGACAGGGCGGCGGCGGGGCCGAGGTCAACCGGTGGGGGTCCCCCCGGCCGAAGGCTGGGGGAGGGTGCGGCAGTGTCGATAGCCATGATGGCGGAGGCCTCTCTCCTCATCTTCCCCGTGGCGCGGTCGCGCCACAGGCCGGAATTGGCACCTGTCCCGCCGGGGCCTGTGAACAGCCGAGCGAGAAGGTTGCCGGGACGTCAACGGGCCGTTCCCTCAGTCCCTCTGGATGAGCTTGTGAAGTTGTGGTTCAGCGGCGACCCCGGCGTGCGAAGGTCCGACCGCTGTACGAAGACTGTATCCGAAGGCGTCCACCCTGAAAGGGACCGTCCGTCACGCGAGATGGCCCGTTCCACCCGACCTCGCCGAGGAGATTCACCGTGCCCGCCGAACCGACCCCCGCACTCCTCCCGCAGGCGGCGTCCTGGCTGCACCGCCGCTCGTGGAGCGCGGCCGACCGGCCGGTTCACACCCTGCTGGAGGCCAAGCGGCGCACCCGGCAGACCGTCAGCGTCGTCCTCCCCGCGCTCGACGAGGAGGCCACCGTCGGCGACATCGTCCGCACCGTCCGGCGCGAACTGATGGACCGGCTTCCTCTGGTCGACGAACTGGTCGTACTCGACTCCGGCTCCACCGACGCCACCGCCACCGTCGCCGCCGAGGCCGGCGCCCGGGTGGAACAACGGGACGCCATCCTGCCCCGGCTGCCCGCCGTCCCCGGCAAGGGCGAGGTGCTCTGGCGCTCGCTGCTGGTCACCCACGGCGACATCGTCTGCTTCGTCGACGCCGACCTGCGCGAGTTCGACCCCGCCTTCGTCTCCGGCATCCTCGGCCCCCTGCTCACCGAACCCGACATCCAGCTGGTCAAGGCCATGTACGACCGCCCCCTCGAAACGGAGTCCGGCGCGATCGTCCCCGCCGGCGGCGGCCGGGTCACCGAACTCGTCGCCCGCCCCCTGCTCAACCTCCACTGGCCGGAACTCGCCGGTTTCGTCCAGCCCCTCGGCGGCGAGTACGCGGCCCGCCGCTCACTGCTCGAACGACTGCCCTTCCCCACCGGCTACGGCGTCGAACTCGGCCTCCTGGTCGACGCGTTGGAGCTGGTCGGCCTGGACGCCCTGGCCCAGGTGGACGTCGGCGTCCGACACCACCGCCACCAGGACGGCCAGGCCCTCGGCCGGATGGCCGCCACCATCTACCGCACCGCCCTGGAACGCCTCGACCGCACCCACCGCCTCAAGGCCTCCGCCGACCTGGTCCACCCCCACCTCACCCAGTTCAGCCGCGACCCGGAAACCCGCGCCTTCACCGCCCACAGCCACCCGGTGACCGCCCTGGAACGCCCCCCGATGCACACCGTGCCCGAATACGCGGCCCGCCATTGAAACGTTTGCCGACCCAGGCCCCCGGCAACATCCCAACCATGGGCGATCTCACGACCGAACGTTCGAGCGCGACCGGCACCGCCCCCGTTTTGGTGGCCTCCAATCGGGGACCGGTGTCGTTCAGCGCCGCCGACGACGGCACGCTGACCCTGCGCCGCGGCGGCGGAGGCCTCGTCTCCGGCCTCTCCGCGATCGACGACCCGAACGCCGTCTGGGTGTGCGCCGCCCTCGGCGACGCCGACCGCCGAGCCGCGGCAGAAGCCCCCGACGGCCGCCTCGACCTGGCCGGCCACGACGTCGGCGGCCAGGCCGTACGGATGCTGGACATCGACCCGGAGACCTTCGCCCACGCCTACAACGGCGTCGCCAACTCCACCCTCTGGTTCGTCCACCACCTGCTCTACGCGACCCCCACCGCACCCTCCTTCGACGCGGGCTTCCGCACCGAATGGGCCGCCTACCAGGCCTACAACACGGCCTTCGCCGAGGCGCTTGCCGCCGAAGCCGCACCGAACGCCGCGGTCCTCGTCCAGGACTACCACCTCTCCCTGGCCCCGGCCCTGCTCCGCGCGGCCCGCCCCGACCTGCGGATCGGCCACTTCTCCCACACCCCCTGGGCCCCGCCCGAGTACTACCGGATGCTCCCCGACGACGTCGCCCGCGCCGTCCTCACCGGCATCCTCGGCGCCGACCGGGCCGGCTTCCTCACCGAACGCTGGGCCCGCGCCTTCGCCGCCTGCTGCGAGGACCAACTCGGCGCCACCGTCGACCACGACGCGATGACCGTCACCCACCTCGGCCGCACCACCCACCTCGGCGTCCACGCCCTGGGCGCCGACGCCGACTTCCTCCGCGAACGCGCCCACCGCCCCGACGTGGACGAACGCCTCGCCGCCCTCCGCACCTCCGTCGGCGACCGCCGCACCATCGTCCGGGTCGACCGCACCGAGCTGAGCAAGAACATCGTCCGCGGCCTCCAGGCCTACCGGCACCTGCTCCGCACCCACCCCGAGTGGCACGACCGGGTGGTGCACATCGCCTTCGCCTACCCCTCCCGCACCGACCTGGCCGAATACCGCGACTACACGGCGTCGGTGCGACAGCTCGCCGACGCCATCAACGCCGAATTCGCCACCCCCACCTGGCAACCCCTGATCCTGCACGTCAACGACGACTTCCCGCGCTCCCTCGCCGCCTACCGCCTGGCCGACGTCGCCCTCGTCAACCCCATCCGGGACGGCATGAACCTGGTCGCCAAGGAAGTACCGGTCGTCTCCGACAGCGGCTGCGCCCTCGTCCTCTCCCGCGAGGCCGGCGCCCACGCCGAACTCAAGGACGACGCCCTCACCGTCAACCCCTACGACGTCATCGCCACCGCCGAGGCCCTGCACACCGGCCTCACCATGAGCCCGGAGGAGCGCGCCGACCGCACCAAGCGCCTCGCCGCCGCGGCCACCGCGCTCCCCCCGCAGCAGTGGTTCCTCGACCAGCTCAACGCCCTCTGACCGCCTCCCCCAAAGCACCCAACAGCTCCACCACACCCTCGGGCCCGTCGACCACCACATCCGCCCGGTCGGCGAGTTCGCGCACCGGCGCGTCCCCCACCGCGCCGGCGCACACCAGCAGCCCCGCCACCCCCTGCCCGCGCAGCTCCTCCACCGCCGCGAAGGCCGCCACGTCCCCCAGGTCGTCCCCCGCGAAGAGCACCGACCGCGCCCCCCGCTCCCGCAGGAACCCGGTCAGCGCCGCCCCCTTGTCCACCCCCGGCGGTCGCAGCTCCAACACCAGCCGCCCGGGCTCCACCACCAGCCCGTACTCGGCGGCCAACTCCCCCACCGGCGCCCGCAACAACGCCAACGTCTCCTCCGGCGCCCCCGTCCGCCGGGTGTGCACCGCCACCGAGCGCCCCTTGTCCTCCACCCACGTCCCCTCGGGCGCCGCCACCCGCTCCAACAACTCCGGCAACGCGGCCCGCGCCCCCGCAACCCCCGGATGCACCTCGGGCGCCGTCACCACGCCGCCCTCCCACCGCTCGGCCCCGTAGTGCCCCAGCACCACCAGCCCCGGCACCCCGTCGAACCCCCCGTACTCGGCCGCCAACCCGGCCGGCCGCCCCGTCACCACCACCACGGCCCCCACCGCGGTCCCCAACCCCCGCAACGCCCCCACCACCCCCGGATGCGCCCGAGCCAGCGCCGGATCCGCCACGATCGGCGCCAAGGTGCCATCGAAGTCCAGGGCGATCACCGCGTCCCCCGGCGCCGCCAGAATCGCCCGCAACCCGTCCCGCCCGGCATCAGTGACCGGCGCAACCATCTCTTCAAGGCCCATACATCAGCCCATACCCCCGCCCCCGCACCAACCCACCTACAGCAACCCCCTCAACGAGCCCCCCGCCGCGCCTCCCGAACCCGCCGCAGCCGATTCACCAGCACCGGCGCAGCCGCCAACGCCTCCTCCCGGTCCAACAGCCCATTCAGCAGCTGGTAGTACCGCGTGGAGGAGAGCCCCAACTCCTCCCGGATCGCCCGCTCCTTGGCCCCCGCCGTCCGCCACTGCCGCCCCTCCAGCGCCAGCACCGCCCGGTCCCGCTCACTCAGCTCGCCCACCGAGGACACCTCCGCCCATCACTACGGAGTGTCATTCTCCCGCCGAACCCCGACACACTCTGCGGGACGACCACGCCCCCACCGCACGGCTACCGTCGACCCATGATCAGCTTCGCCGTGCACATCCCCACCACCGAGCTCGTCCCCGAGCCCCTCGACCCGTCCCAGATCGTCTCCGGCACCCCCGAGGTCACCGGGAAGGTCCTGTCCGAGTCCCCCGACGGCCGCCAGCTGCGCGGCATCTGGCAGATCACCCCGGGCGTGGTCACCGACGTCGAGGCCGACGAGATGTTCGTGGTGCTCAGCGGCCGGGCCACCATCGAGATCGAGGGCGGCCCGACCCTGCGGGTCGGCCCCGGCGACTGCGCCGTCCTGCGCGAGGGCGACCGCACCACCTGGACCGTCCACGAGACCCTCCGCAAGGCCTACGCGATCACGCTCCCCAGCTGAGACCGGGAAGCCCCGGGTCCTACTGCTTGCGGACCCGGGCCGCCTCCTTCACCGCCGAGTCCTGCAGCCCGCCGAGCACCTGCTTCGGGTCCCCCGTGACCGCCTGCCCGATCCCGGCCTTGATCCGGTTGCTGACCTCACCCCAGGCCGGGTCCCCGAAGGGGTAGAAGCTCGCGTTGGTCAGCCCGACCGCGAACTGCTTGAGGTCCTCGTGCTTGGGATCGGACGACATCTGGCTGAACGCGTCCTGGGTCACCGGCAGCAGGTTGTACTGCTCGTCGAACTTCAGCTGGTAGTCGCGCGAGTAGACGAAGGACAGGAACTTCTTGATCTCGTTCTTGTGCCCGTTGGCCTTGAACGCCATCATCCAGTCCGCGACCCCGAGGCTCCCGGTCTTCCCCACCCCGTCCTTCTTCGGAATCGGCGCCGTCCCGAAGTCGATCTTCCCGGCGGACGCCATCCGCAGCAGCGTCGGATGCCCGTTCAGCATCGCGACCTTGCCCGACGCGAAGTCCTGGAACACCGGCGTGCGGTTCATCTTGCCCGGGTCGGCGTAGGTCAGCCCGGTGTTCACCAGGTTGCTCTTCAGCCAGCTGAACGTGGCCTGGTTCTGGTCGCTGTCGATGGTGTAGTTGCCGACGTCGTCCGAGATGCTCCCGCCGCCGCTCAGCGTCCACAGCATCGACTCGGCCGGCGCCTCCTCCGGCCCCAGCGGAAGCCCGTACGGGGTCACCCCCGGCACCTTGGCCTTGATCTTCTCGGCCGCGGCCCGCAGCTCGTTCCAGGTGGTCGGCGGCTGCGTGACGCCGGCCTGCTTGAAGATCGCCTTGTTGTAGAAGAGCACCCGCGACGACGACACGAACGGGATCCCGTACTGGGTGCCCAGCACCTGCCCGGCGTGGGTGAAGTTGTCCATGAACTTCGCCTGGGTGTCCATCGAGAGCACGTCCGCCGCCGGGTACAGCCGGTCCGCCGCGACCTGGTCCGCGAACCCGCCGGTCTGCAGCAGGTCGGGCGACTTCCCGGCCGCGATCATGTCGTCGACCTTCTTGCCGATGTCGGTCCAGCTGTCGACCTCGACCTGGACCTTGATGCCCGGGTTGGCGGCCTCGAAGGCCTTGGAGACGTCGTCCCAGTAGTGCTTGGAGCCGGTCTCGACGCTCTCCCCGTAGTCCGCGGCGACCAGCTTGAGCGTGACCGGCCCGTCGCCCTGCCCGCTGCACGCGCTGACCGCGGTGAGCACCAGTGCTCCGGCCATCGCACTACCGAGCACACGGGTGGAAACGTGGGCGCGCCTGTTCAACGCGGGTACCGCCTTCAGGGGATGAACTGCGGCCGGATGAGGGAATCCGGCAGGGGGGACGCGCAAGACTGCCAAACCCGCTGTCCACTGGTCCACACCACTCGGCCCCACCCGCCGAGTAGTTACCGAAGTGCCCGGCTTCATTGCACGATGCGCAACAGCCGGCCGACACACCGCCCGCACCGACAGCCGACACCGACAGCCGGGACCCGACGGCCGCCGGCCGGGACCCGGCGGACGCCCCCGCACCCGAGACAAAGCTCACCCAGTATGGACCAGACCAATCCAAGAACTGGACTAGACCTCTTCGACCCGACCAAGGGAAACTGTCCTCCGTGAAGCACGTCATCGCACTCGATGTAGGCGGCACCGGCATGAAGGCCGCGCTGCTCGCCCAGGACAGCTCCGTGCTGTTCGAGGCACGCCGACCGACCGGGCGGGAGCACGGCCCCGACGCCGTCGTCGCCGCCATCCTCGACTTCGCCGCCGATCTGGCGGACGAGGGCCGCAGTCGCTTCGGCGTCGCCCCGCTCGCGGCCGGCGTGGCCGTCCCCGGCACGATCGACGAGAAGAACGGGATCGCGGTCTTCTCCGCGAACCTCGGCTGGCGCGACCTCCCGCTGCGCACGCTGCTCGGCGAGCGCCTGGCCGCCCCCGGCGGCGCCGCGATGCCGGTGGCCCTCGGCCACGACGTGCGCTCGGGCGGCCTGGCCGAGGGCCGGCTCGGCGCCGGCCGGGGCGTGGACCGCTTCCTGTTCATCGCCCTGGGCACCGGCATCGCCGGCGCCATCGGCATCGGCGGCCGGATCGAGGCCGGCGCCCACGGCTACGGCGGCGAGATCGGCCACGTCGTGGTCCGCCCGGGCGGACCGCAGTGCGGCTGCGGCGCCCGCGGCTGCCTGGAGACGCTGGCCTCCGCCTCCGCCGTCTCCCGCGCCTGGGCCGGGGCCAGCGGCGACCCCGACGCCGACGCGGCATCCTGCGCCGCCGCGGTGGACGCCGGGGACGACCGCGCGCTCGCCGTCTGGCAGCGGGCCGTCGACGCCCTGGCCGACGGCATCGTGCTCGCCCAGAGCCTGCTCGACCCGTCGACGGTGATCGTCGGCGGCGGGCTGGCCGAGGCCGGCGACACGCTCTTCACTCCCCTGCGCGCGGCGGTCACCGAGCGCCTGACCTTCCAGATGCCCCCGGAGGTCGTACCCGCCATGCTCAAAGACACCGCCGCGTCCCTGGGCGCGGGCCTGCTCGCCTGGGATCTGCTCTCGATGGAGGTGACCGCGTGACCACCGCGGACCGTGACCGTACTTCCCTGGCGAATGCCCGACTCGTCCTGCCCGGCGGCGTCGTCGAGGGCGACCGGATCGCCGTCCAGGGCGAGCGCATCGCCGGCTTCGGCGGTGCGACCGAGCCCGGCGACCTGGACCTGACCGGCCACACCGTCGTCCCCGGCTTCGTCGACCTGCACGTCCACGGCGGCGGCGGCGCCTCCTACGCCTCCGGCATCGCCGAGGAGGCCCTGCTCGCCGCCCGCACCCACCTCGACCACGGCACCACCACCACCGTCGCCTCCACCGTCACCGGCGAGATCGACGACCTCGCCCGCCAGGCCCACGTCCTCTCCGAACTCGTCGAGGACGGCGTCCTGGCTGGCATCCACTTCGAGGGCCCCTTCATCTCCCCGGGCCGCTGCGGCGCCCACCGCCCCGACCTGCTGCGCGACCCCGACCCGGCCCTCGTCCGCAAACTCGTCGACGCCGCCCGCGGCCACGCCAAGATGGTCACCCTCGCCCCCGAACTCCCCGGCGGCCTCGACTCGGTGCGCATGCTCGCCGACCTCGGCGTCATCGCCGCCGTCGGCCACACCGACTCCGACTACGCCACCACCCTGGAGGCGATCGACGCCGGCGCCACCGTCGCCACCCACCTCTTCAACGCCATGCCCGGCATCGCCCACCGCGCCCCCGGCCCCATCGTCGCCCTGCTGGAGGACGAGCGGGTCACCGTCGAGCTGATCAACGACGGCGTGCACCTGCACCCCTCCGTCCTCGACCTCGCCTACGGCACCGCCGGCCCGAGCCGGGTCGCCCTGATCACCGACGCCATGGGCGCCGCCGGCATGGGCGACGGCCTCTACCCCCTCGGCCCCCTCCAGGTCCAGGTCAGCGACGGCGTCGCCCGGCTGGTCGAGGGCGGTGCGATCGCCGGCTCCACCCTCACCCTGGACGTGGCGTTCAAGCGCTCGGTCACCGTCAACGGCCTGACCATCGACCAGGCCGTCGAGTCACTCTCCGCCACCCCTGCCCGGCTGCTCGGCCTCGCCGACTCCGTCGGTTCCCTGGAGACCGGCAAGCTCGCCGACCTGGTCGTGCTCGACTCCGACAGCTACGACCTGGTCGCCGTGATGCGCCGCGGCCGCTGGGTCCGCGGCGGCGAGACCTTCTCCACCGTCAAGTCCGCCTGAGCAACGGCAACGGCCGCCCTTCCCCGGCAGGGGACGGGCGGCCGCGTCGTGTCCGAGGCGGTCTCAGCTGCTCGGCTCGATCACGATCTGGTCGATCAGCACCGCCGCGCCGGACGGCGGCATGAAGGTGACGCTGTTCTGGCCCGCCTGGAACTGCGGGAGGATGAACGTCGTGAACCACGAGGCCGACGGGTCCTTGCCGGCGTTGTAGTTCTTGTACGTGACGCCGCTCGGCCAGTCCTTCCCGTTGACCGACGCCGCGCCCTTCACATCCCCGCCGGGGTTGTTGTAGTGAATGCTCAGCTTGTACGTCCCGGCCGTGGCGATCTGGCCGTTCCAGGTCACCGACCCGCCCTGCTGGAGCGTCAGGTAGCTGCCGTCGGCGGACTTGGCGCCCTTGACGCTGTTGCCGGACGGCGCGTTCTGGCCCTGCAGCTGGCCGGCGTCCACGGTCGACGGCCCGTTGGTGGCGCCGGCGCTCGCCGAGGGGGAGGCCGTCCCGCTGGTGGCGCTGCTCGCCGGGGTGCTGGGGGCCGGCGGGGCGGTGGTCGTGGTGCCGCCGCCCTTGGCGTTCTTGTCGCCGTCCGGGTCGCCGGTGGAGAGCGCGATGCCGGCCCCGATCGCTATCGCCGCGACCACGGCGACCGCGCCGATCACCGCGCCCCTGCTCCGGCCGCTGCTCTGCCGCTCCTCCCCCGGCTGCGGCCGGGAGTGCTCGGCGTAGCGGGTCTGCTGGGTGGGCACGCCGTACTCGGCCTGCTGCTGCATGCCGGGCTGGCCGTACGGGGCCTGCTGCTGCGGCACCGGCTGCTGGCCGTACGGGCCGGGCTGGCCGTACGGCTGCTGCTGCGCACGCGGCGGCCCCCCTTGCGGGTAAGGCTGTCCGTACTGCGCACGCCCGACCTCCATCGGCCGGTTGTAGGACGTCCGGGGCACGCCCTGCTGCGGCTCGGCCGGCTGCCCGGTGGAGCCGTCGGCCGGGCGGTAGAGGTAGCCGAACGGGTCGTCGTCCTGCGGGGCACCGCCCCCCTGGCCCTCGGGCACTCCGTTGTCGCCGGCGGTCGTCACGGTGGTCTGTTCCCCCATCCGGTGCGCGCCGCCGGGCTGCGGGCGGCGCAGATCATGGACGCTGTCGTACGGGGAACCCTACCTGCCGCAGCGGACAGCGGGAAAAGAGCCCTTGACAACTCGCGGGTAACCTGCGCGGCGCCGGATGCTCGGCACCCGACCGACCTCGGCAAACAGCCGATCGAAGCGCGGAGAGCCCCGTCAGCCCGCCCGTCGGTGCGAGCGCTCCCCGCGCGCCCCCCGCACCGCACCGCCACGGGCCCGCTTCTCGTCGTACATCCGCTCGTCCGCGGTGTGCAGCACCTCCTCGATGCTCATCCCGCAGCCGGCCCAGCCGACCCCCAGGCTCACCCCCACCCGCATCGCCCGCCCGTCGATGCGCATCGGCGGGATGATCGCGTTGCGCAGCCGGTGGGCGAGGTCCTTGGCCTCCTCGCGGCCGATCCCGTCGGCCAGCACCACGAACTCGTCGCCGCCGAGGCGGGCCACCGTGTCGCCGTCCCGGACCGCCCCGCTCAGTCGCCGGGCCACCTCGACCAGCACCGCGTCGCCCGCGTTGTGCCCGAACCGGTCGTTGATCGACTTGAAGCCGTCCAGGTCGCAGAAGAGCACTGCGAGCCCCTTGTCCGCCGGGGCCGGCGGGCCGGAGCGGAACGGCGCGGACCACGCGTCGCCGGTCGGCCCGTACTCGGCCGGGACCACGGCGTGCACGTGCTCCCCGTAGCCGGGGGCGAGGCCGGGCAGCAGGCCGCCGTCCTCGGCCGGCCCGTATCCGTGCACCGGCCCGGCGTACGGATCCGCCCCCTCCAGGCCGTCGTACGCCGCGTGCGCGCTGTACGAGTCGGCCGGGTAGCCGTACGGGGACGGGTAGGCGTCCCCGCCGGACGTGGCGGCGGCGCCGACCGGCTGCGACTCGGAGCAGAGCCGACGGCCCAGCCGGGCCTTGAGCTCCGCGCCGTTGGGCAGGCCGGTGAGCGCGTCGTGGCTGGCCCGGTGGGCGAGCTGGAATTCGTGGCGCTTGCGGTCCTCGATGTCCTCGACGTGGGTGAGCAGGAAGCTCGGGCCCTCGGCCGCGTCCGCCACGATCGAGTTGCGCAGGCAGACCCACTGGTAGCCGCCGTCCCGCCGGGACAGCCGCAGTTCCGCCCGGCCGCTCTCGGCGCTGGTGCGTTCCAGCAGCGCCCGGTCCTCGGGGTGGACCAGGTCCGCGAAGCTCTGCTGGCGCAGCACCGCCCGGGGGCGGCCGAGCAGTCGACAGAGCGCGTCGTTGACCCTGGTCAGCTGGCCGCGCCCGACGCCGTGCAGTTCGGTGATGGCCATCCCGCTCGGCGCGTACTCGAAGGCCTGGCGGAAGCTCTCCTCGCTGGCCCGCAGGGCCTGCTGCTCCTTCTCCAGCCGGGCCAGCGCGCGCTGCATCTCGGCCCGTAGCCGGGCGTTGCCGATCGCGATGGAGGCCTGCAGCGAGAACATCTCCAGCGCCTCGCGGGTCCAGGCCCCGGGCCGCTTGCCGCTGCGCGGGCGGTCCACCGAGAGGACGCCGAGCAGGTCGCCGCCGGCGCTGTACATCGGGGCGAGCAGCCCGTCGGCGGGGTGCCAGTCGTTGGCGTAGACGGGCAGCGGGCCGTCCCCGATCCAGCGCGGGATGTCGCTGGCGACGGCCCAGCCGCGGTCGTACGGCAGGAAGCGCAGGGTGCCCCAGTGGTCGCTGACGCCGAGCAGCCGGTCCCAGGACTCCCGCGAGCCGACCTGCCCGAGCAGCACCGAGGGCCCGCCCATCGGGCTCTCCTCCAGCTCCCAGACCGCCGCCACCACGAGGTCGCCGTCCGGCCGGACCAGGCTGACCGCGGCGGAGTCGAAGCCGAGTCCGTGCACCGCGCCCTCGACGACGGCCTGCAGCGTGCCCGCCAGGCTGCGGGCAGCGTTGAGGTCCGCCACGACCCGGTGCAAGGTGCGGAGGGTCGCGAGACGGACGTACGGCTCCGACTCGGCTTCCATGCGGGGGCTCCCCGGCTGCTTCGGATAGTTCTTGATTGGTTATCGTCCGATTGCCAGAAGAACTGAATCACAGGGAGCACAGCGTTCGGCACGCTCGGTCAGCAATAGGCCACCACTTGTGACTTAAATCACACGACACTAATGCGTCCTTAATCAGTTCATCCGCCCCATAGCGGGACATAAAGCGCTATCGGAACATTTCTCGTGGTCGGCCGCATCGGCCGCACGCTGAAGCCCCCTGCACCCGCCGATCCCCCGGCTTCACTCCTGGGGGTGAGTCCGCTCCGGGCCCGGCCCGACCGCACCGCTGGTCCTACGACCACGGCCCGATGCCGTTCCCCGCGGCCGCCAGCTACCGTGCGGTACGTGTACCCGTCCCCGCAGCCCGAAGCTGCCTCCCACGCCACGCCCGACGAGTTCCGGGCAGCACTCTCCCAGCTCGCCGCCGGCGTGAGCCTGGTGACCGTCCACGACCCGGAGGACGGGGAGGACATCGGCATGACCGCCACGTCCTTCCTCTCGGTGTCGCTGGAGCCGCCGCTGGTGCTGATCTCGGTCCGCGAGGACTCCCGGATGGACGAGGTGCTCTCCCGGGTCGACACCTGGGCGGTCTCGGTGCTGGCGGAGGGGCAGAAGACGCTCGGCTCCCGCTTCGCCATGAAGGGCCGGCTCAGCGACCGGCTGCTGTTCGCGGACACCGCGCACCGGCGCGGCCCGCGGACCGGCGCCCCACTGGTCGAGGGCGCGCTGGCCGCCGTCGAGTGCCGCACCGAACAGCGGATACCCGCGGGCGACCACACCCTGCTGGTCGGCCGCGTCCTGGAGGCCACGGTCCCCACTCCCGGCGGCCACCCGCTGCTCTACTTCCGCGGCGGCTACCGCGCCCTCGGCTAGAGCCCCCGGAACCCGGCTAGTCCTGGCGCGGCGCCCGCCGGCCCTGCTTCAGCTCGGAGCGCTGCCGCTTGTTGGACAGCCGCCGCTCGACCATCCCGCGACTCGGCCTGGTCGCCCTCCGGGCCTTCGGCGGCGGCGCGCACGCCTCGGTCAGCAGCGCCGCCAGGCGGGCCGCGGCCGCCTCCCGGTTGCGCCACTGCGAGCGGTACTCGGAGGCCTGGACCACCAGCACCCGGCCGTCCACCAGCCGGTGCGCCAGCCGCTCCACGGCACGCTCGCGCCACACCTCGGGCAGCGCCCTGGAGGCCGCCAGGTCGAAGCGCAGCTCGACCTTGGAGTCGGAGGTGTTGACGTGCTGGCCACCGGGGCCGGAAGAACGCGAGAAGCGCCAGACGAGCTCGGCGTCGGGGACGACCACCGACCCCCGTACGCGGATGGGCTCGGGCATGCGCCCATCATCCCGCGTCGGGTGCACCGGGTCACCCGGTTATCCGCCCGCGCCCCGAACCCCGACAATGGCGTACGTGATCGAGCTCGGCTACTCCCTCTCCAACCGCTTCCCCGACCCCCCGCAGACCGACTACCGCACCGCCCCCGTGCGCTCGCTGCGGTACGACCTGTTCTGCGGCGACGTCTACCTGGACGCCGAGGGCGCCGAACTCTCCACCCGCTGGGGCTGGGTGCCGGTGCTGGACTTCGCCTGGGCGCTGTGCGACATCGTCGAGCAGCTCGACCGCGACCCGGACGGCTCCCGGGCCGCCCGGGTGCAGACCGCCGACCTCGACTTCACCCAGAACACCGAGCTGCTGCGCTTCGCCCGCCGCTTCAACTGGGTGGAGATCACCGCCACCTGGCTGCGGGACGAACCGCCCGCCGTGGTGCGCCACAGCGACCTGCGGCGCGAGGCCCGGGACTTCCTCCAGGACACCCTCGCCGACCTCTTCGACATGCACCCCGACCTGGCCGACAATCCGAACATCTGGTCGCTCCAAGGCCGCTTCCCCCGGGTCTGAGCCCCCGACGCCCGAGCCCGCCACCCGGCCGTCGCATTGCCCACCCTTTGCTCTTGCTTGACACCCCGCGAAGAATTCACGGACGCCGCGGAACCAAGCCACCGGAGTATCGCGTTCTCCCGGGAAAAGCGAACGAAGGGACTGCAATCGCCATGCCAGTGAGCCTCTCCAAGGGTGGCAACGTCTCGCTGACCAAGGAGGCCCCCGGCCTGTCCGCGGTCAGCGTCGGCCTGGGCTGGGACGTCCGCACCACGACCGGCGCCGAATTCGACCTCGACGCCAGCGCGATCGTCCTGAACGCGGACGGCAAGGTGCTGTCCAACGCCCACTTCGTCTTCTTCAACAACACCAGCACGCCGGACGCCACCGTCGTGCACACCGGTGACAACCGCACCGGCGAGGGCATGGGCGACGACGAGTCGATCAACGTCAACCTGGCCGGCCTGCCGGCCGAGGCCGTCAAGATCACCTTCCCGGTCACCATCTACGACGGCGTCGCCCGCGGCCAGAACTTCGGCCAGGTGCGCAACGCCTACATCCGCGTGGTGAACGCCGGCGGCGGCGCCGAGATCGCCCGCTACGACCTCTCCGAGGACGCCGCCACCGAGACCGCGATGATCTTCGGCGAGCTCTACCGCAACAACGGCGAGTGGAAGTTCCGCGCCGTCGGCCAGGGCTACGCCTCCGGCCTGGCCGGCATCGCCCAGGACTTCGGCGTCCAGATCTGACGCACCCCCCAGCAGATCCGGCCTGCCCCGAAAAAGCCCGCGGCGCGGGAAGTCGATCCGTCCGACTTCCCGCGCCGCGTGCTTTCGCGCAGGCTCCTCAGCGCGAGGCGCGCAGCTGCGGCAGCTCGATCAGCTCGGTCTCGTCCTCCGGCGTCAGGTCCACCACGGTCGGCTCGCCCTGCTCCGGCTCCTCGGCCGCGTCCGACGACGGCGTGGGCTGCGAGGGCTGTCCGGACCGCGCGGGCCGCGCGCCGTCCGGCACGGCCGACTCCGCCGCCTGCGCCTCGGCCTTCGCCTTCGCGGCGACCGCCTCGTCGCCCACCACGTCCGCCAGGTCCGCACGGTCCCCCAGCTCGGCGATGCTGCCCACCGCCGGCGCCGGAGCGGCCGCCCGTACCGCCGCACCCGAGGTGCGGCCGAAGAAGCTGAAGCCCTGCCCGCGCACCTGCCCGGACTGCGCCGGGCGCGTCCGCTGCCGCTCGGCCGGGGCCGGCGCCACGGCCGGAACGCTCTGCGTCCCGCCGAGCTGACCGACCGTCGCGGTCAGCGCCGGGCGCAGCGCGGCGGGCTGCACCGGCTTCGGCTGCGCCGGGGCCCGGCCCGCCGGTGCCTGCGCGGGAGTGGGCACCGAGGGCGCGACCGGGGCCGGCACGGACACCGGCTTGGGCGCCGGGGCGGCCGTGCCGCTCAGCGCCTGCGTCGCGGGCGCCCGCAGCGCGACCTCCGCGCCCGCCGGCACCTCGCCCAGCGTCCGGGGGGCCCGCTGCGCCTCCTGCTCCGCCGCCCGCCGCGCCAGCAGCCGCAGCACGGCCGCCGCGCGGACGAACGCGGCCGGACTGGCCGGGTACTTCGGACGGCTCGCGGCGAGCGCCCGCTGGGCCGCCTCGGCCTCCTTGAGGGCCTGCTCGGCCACCGTCACGGCCCGCTCCCGCAGCAGCCGGGCGATCTCGGTCTCGGCCTTCGCCAGCCGCGACTTCTCCGCCGTCAGCCGCCGCCCGAACCGGGTGGCCCGCTCCTCGGCGACCTCGGCCGCGTACTCGGCCTCGGCCAACTGCTCCTCGAAGCGCTCCTCGGCGCGCATCCGCTGCGCGGCGGACACCTCGGCGGCCGCCCGGGCCGCCTTGTCCCGCTGGCGCAGCAGCAGCGCGAAGCCGAGCACCGCGATCAGCGCCGCGACGCCCACCGAGCGCACCAGGATGGTGTCCTGACTGAAAAGCAGAGCGGCCAGTGCGGCGACCAGCAGTACGCCGGCGGCGGTGGGGGGAAAGATCCGGCCGAGGACGGAGGAATGACGGTGGCGTCCGCGAGACATACCAAGAAACTAGCGTGCGAATTGGGGGCCTGTCAGCCCAGGGTCCCCTTCCGCCCTTGACAGGGTGTCGTTTTTACCGCACGTGCCCGGCTTTTCACTCAAGATCACTAAAAAGGGCCTGCTCAGCGACGCCCCGGCGTCGGCGGGCCGATGCCCCGCCGACGACCCGCCGATGACCGGCTTCCGATCCCGCGGACGTCTCAGCGGTGCGAGGCCGCCGGCCCGCTCGGGTCGTCGTGGTTCTCCGGCAGCTTGCACACGTGCTGGAGCCAGAGCGCCGCCGCGATCACCGCGGCCCCCGCCAGCACCGCGAGCCCGGCGGTGACGGCCTGGTCCTTGCGGGCCGACACGTCCAGCTCGCCGAGCAGGTAGATCCCGGCCCCGGCGTAGATCCCGGTGACCACGGAGGAGACCAGCGCGCTGGCCTGCCCCAGCACCACCGCGCGGGCCGCCAACAGCGGGTCGACCCGCTTCGCACCGGGCAGCCGCTCGCGCACCGCCTTCAGCCGCGACCGCAGCGAGATCGTGGTCGCCAGCAGGATCACCGCCACCGCCGCCAGTACCGCCGGCGCCGCGGCCGGCACGGCCGGCAGCGTGTCCAGGGAGGCCCACAGCTTGGAACCGGCCCAGGACAGCGCCGTCGTCGCGGCGGTGATGCCGATCAGCAGGCGGAGGCGAAGCAGCTTCACGCGGAGGAGGTCCTTCCCGGGGTACCAGAGCCCGCCGGCCGGCCGGTGGCCCGGCACGGCGACGCCAGGCCACCGTACCGGGCCGGGCCGGGCGGACATCTACTCGTACGGCCGGGCCCCCTGACCGAGTTCCCCGGCCCGCCGGCCGACCGGTGGCGGGCGCGTCTCTCGTGGGGGCTACTCCGGCAGGGTCAGCCGGATGTCGTCGCGGCGCTTCACGCCCTGCGCGTCCGGACCGCCGAGCGCCGCCAGCAGCGCGGCGACCTGCCCGTGCCCGGGCACCTCGGCCTCCGGCTGGGCGTCCAGCCACGGGGCGAGCACAAAGGCCCGCTCGTGCGAGCGCGGGTGCGGCAGCACCAGCTGCGGGTCGTCGCTGACGACGCCCTCGTAGGCCAGGATGTCGACGTCCAGGGTGCGCGGACCCCAGCGGACCTCGCGGACCCGCCCGAAGGCGTCCTCGATCGCGTTGCCGCGCTCCAGCAGGTCCCGCGGGGGCAGTGAGGTGCGCAGCACGACGACCGCGTTGTAGTAGTTGGGCTGCTCGTCCGGGCCGCCGACGGCCTCGGTCTCGTAGACCGCCGAGACGGCCTTGATCCTCAGCCCGGGGGTGTCGGCGAGCGCGTCGACGGCACCCTGCAGGGTGTCCAGCCGGTTGCCCAGGTTGCTGCCGAGCGCGATCACCGCGCAGCGCTGGCTGTGCAGCGTGGTGTCGGCGGAGTCCACCCGGCTCTCCAGGTCGAACGCGTTCGGCTCGGCGATCGGGTCACTGCTGTTCATCGAAGAAATCCCTCTGCATCGGAAACCAGGCGCGCGGTGGGGGTCATGCGCGGCCCCGGTGGATGGTCACGGTCACGTCGTCGAACGGCACGGTGATCGGGGCGTCCGGCTTGTGCACGGTGACCTCGACCTCCTCGACCGCGTCGTGCTTCAGGCACTGGTCGGCGATGCGCTGGGCCAGGGTCTCGATCAGGTCGACCGGTTCCCCGGCGATGATCGCGGTGACCTCCTCGGCCACGATGCCGTAGTGCGCCGTGCGGGTGAGGTCGTCTCCGGACGCGGCGGGGCGGGTGTCCAGGTACAGCACGAGATCGACCACGAAGGTCTGGCCCTCGACGCGCTCGCGCTCGAAGACGCCGTGGTGGCCCCGGGCTCGCAGCCCCCGCAGGGTGACGCGGTCCAGCAAACGAATCACTGCTCCCAGTCGGACGGGCCCCGCCCGGAGAAAGGCATGGACGGGCAGGGCGACGGCGGGCAGCACACCCGCCACTCCGTTTCGAATCTACCCGCGAGCGCGGACAACGTCTGACCGTCCTACCCGGCACGAACCGTCGCCACGCACACCGATCCGGCGATTGACGTGAACGTTCGGTGACCACTCGGAAATTCCCCCGCGACGGTCCGGCGCCGATTTTCCGCGACCGTGGAAATCAGTCCTCGTCGTCCTCGTCACCGCTGGTCAGAACAGGTGAACCATGGTGCGACCAGAGCTTCCACCCGGCCGGGGTGCGACGGAACAGATTGCTGGAGACGACCTTTCCGCCGACCAGCGGCCCGAGTTCCCCCTCCTCCTCCGCCTCGCCGCCGGAGAGGATGTTCTCGGTGCACGTGACAAGGGCCACATCTCCGTGGACCTCGGCCTCGACATCGGTCAGGAAGAACTGGATGTACTCCGTGTTCATCATGATCAGCATGTACGAGCGGGTCACCTGCGCCCGCCCGCGCAGCACCGGCCAGCCGGGGTGCACGCACACCACGCCACCCTTGTCGTCGGCGTACTCCGGGCCCAGCCAGGCCTCCTCGACCGCCTCGACGTCCCCCCGCTCCAGCGCCTCGTAGAACCCCCGGTTCGCCGCGAGCACCGCCTCCAGGTCCACCTCGTGGGCCTTTCCGGCCGCCGCGCCGCTCAACCTGCCGTCACCTGTCACAGACCCTCCCTCACCCCAGCCGCGCCGCGCGCTGCCAGGCCGCGACCACGCGGACGGCGTCCGCCGTACCGGACACGTCGTGCACCCGTACCGCCCAGGCACCGGCCTGGGCCGACAGCACCGAGACCGCCGCGGTCGCGTCGTCCCGCTCGCGGGCCGGGCGCAGCTCCCCGGTTTCCGGGTCGGCGAGCAGCGTACCCAGGAACCGCTTGCGCGAAGCGGCGACGAGCACGGGACGGCCGAGCGCGGTGAGCGCGTCCAGTCGGCCGAGCAGCGCCCAGTTGTGCCCGGGGGTCTTGGCGAAGCCGAGCCCCGGGTCGAGGATCAGCTGGTCCTCCTTGACCCCGGCGGCCAGCAGGGCGTCCATCCGGTCGGTCAGCTCGGCGACCACGTCGGTGACCACGTCGTCGTAGACGGCCAGCTGGTCCATGTCGGCGGACTGCCCGCGCCAGTGCATCACCACGAAGGGCGCGCCGGTCTCGGCGACCACCCGGGCCATCGCCGGGTCGGCGAGCCCGCCGGAGACGTCGTTGACGATCGCGGCGCCGGCCTCCACGGCCCGCTCGGCGACCGAGGCCCGCATGGTGTCGACGGACACCACCATCCCGGCGGCGGCGAGTTCGCGCACCACCGGCAGCACCCGGCGCAGCTCCTCCTCCTCGGGCACCCGCTGCGAGCCGGGCCGGGTGGACTCGCCGCCGACGTCCACCAGGTCCGCGCCGCGGGCGCGCAGGGCCAGCCCGTGCGCGATCGCCTTGGCGGGGTCGAACCAGAGCCCGCCGTCCGAGAAGGAGTCGGGCGTGACGTTGACCACGCCCATCACCGCGCAGCGGTCGAGCCGCGGCAGTCCGGCCGGCAGGGAGAAGGACGGCGAATCGTTCATGCTGCCCATTATCGACCGGAGCATTATCGAACGGGGCCCCCGCCGAGCGTTCTCGGCAGGGGCCCCGGACGGTGTCGAGGAGCCTCAGGCGGCCTCGGTGGCCTCACGGGTCGACGGGACGGGCATCAGGCCCTCCCGCTGGCGCTTGCGGCCGAAGCGCGGCATGCCCAGGGTGATGAAGGCCTCCGCCTGCATCGCGGCGAAGCCGATCCGCGGCAGGTCCCGGGTGCTCGGGAAGACCAGGAAGCGCGGCTCCCACTCGGGCTGGAACTTGGCGTTGAACTTGTACAGCGACTCGATCTGGAACCAGCGGGACAGGAAGACCAGCAGTCCGCGCCAGGCGCGCAGCACCGGGCCGGCGCCGATCCGCTCGCCGCGGGCCAGCGCCGAGCGGAACATCGCGAAGTTGAGCGACACCCGGCGGATGCCCATGGCGCCCACGGCCTGCAGGGCGGCGACGATCAGCAGCTCGTTCAGGCCCGGGTCGGCGGCGCGGTCGCGGCGCATCAGCTCCAGCGAGATGCCGTCCGGCCCCCAGGGCACGAAGTGCAGCACGGCCTTCAGGTCGTCGCCGCTCTCGCCCTCCTCCGGGGCCTTGTGGGCGGTGACCACGACGCAGTCGTCGTCCAGCGGGTCGCCGAAGCGGCCCAGGGCCATCGAGAAGCCGCGCTCGGTGTCGGTCCCGCGCCAGCGGGCGGCGGCGTCGGCGATCCGGTACTTCTCGTCCGCGGCGAGCTCGGAGACCCGGCGCACCTTGCAGGAGTAGCCGTTGCGCTCGATCCGCTTGACCATCTGGCGCACGTTGCGCATGGCGCGGCCGGCCAGCGAGAAGGTCGAGGTGTCGACGATCGCCTCGTCGCCCAGCTCCAGCGCGTCCAGACCCGCCTCACGGGTCCAGACCTCGCCGCCGACCTCGCTGCAGCCCATCACGGCCGGCACCCAGGCGTGCTCGCGGGCCTCGGCCATGAACACCTTGATCGCGCCCGGCCAGGCCTCGACGTCGCCGACCGGGTCGCCGGAGGCCAGCATCACGCCGGAGACCACCCGGTAGGAGATCGCGGCCTTGCCGGTGGGCGAGAACAGCACGCTCTTGTCGCGGCGCAGCGCGAAGTAGCCGAGCGAGTCGCGCTCACCGTGCCGCTTGAGCAGCTCGCGGACCTTGTCCTCGTCCTCGGCGGTGAGCTCCGGCTTCGGCTTGCCGGGGCGCAGCGCCAGGTAGGCGGTGGTGAAGGCGGTCAGCAGGCCGAGCCCGCCGAGCAGGTAGGCCACCAGGTCGGACATCCGCTCGTTGGTGTAGCGGACCGGGCCCTCGAAGCCGAACAGTCCGTACCCGACGTGCTGCAGCCGCTCCACGATCGCCGGGTGCCCGACCTCGTACCGGGTGCGGGTGCTCACGATCAGCAGGCCGAGCAGCACGCTGAGGGTGCCCATCACGACCAGGTTGACCACCGCGCCCCAGCGGGTGCGCGGGTCGGCCTTGGCGTAGAACTCGCGCTGGTGCACCAGCATCACGGCGAGGACCACCAGCGAGACGACCGCCGGGCCGATCTGGTGCCAGCGGACGATGTGCAGCGCGGCGCTGACCGGCAGCAGCACGCAGACCGCGCGCCAGGCCCGCCGCTTGCGACGGCGCAGCGCGTGCGCCAGCGGCACCAGCAGGATGCCGACCATCAGCGTGCCGACCGCGGCCAGGCTGGTGGTGCCGCCCGGCAGCTGCCCGGCGAAGGTGTGCATCTTGGTGTGCCGGAGCTTGGGGAACACCGCGCTGGCGATGTCCAACAGCCCGATCAGCAGACAGGCGTAGCCGACCGCTCCCGGGAGCCAGGCCCTCGGGACGGCGGCCGCCTGGTTGCGCAGCGTCTGCAGACCACGCCGACGGGGCGGCGACGGCTGCTCGGGGCTCGGCTCAACGGACACGGGAACACTCATGGAAGCTCAGCGTAGAGGCTGCGGGGCGGTGTCCGGTCACTCCGGGGGAGCACGTGTGATGGACCTTCATGCCTATTCCTTCATCAGGCCATGCGCATACCAAGGATCCGGAAACGGTAGGTAAACCGGTACCGTGGGCGCGCTGCGGTTGAGCCGGGGGTGGGAGCCTAGGGCCCGCCGCCGCGAAGCGGGTCCGGGCCCTCCGGCACGCGTTACGTACCGGTGGACGCCGCATTCTAGGGCGCCGGTTGCCCCCGGTCTCCCCCCGCCCTCCCGGGCATCCGGTCGGCCTAGCAGCGGTGGCCCGGTCTGACGGACCGCCAGACGATGAAGCCTGCACCGACAGCGCCCCACCGGAAGGCCGACGGCATGGAACTGACCAGCGACGCACTGGTGAACTCGCTGCTCGCCCTCGGCGCCGCGACCCTCCTCACCACGCTGTGGATCTGGCCCCGGCTGGCCCGGCAGCGCCCGTTGCCGGTGCTCGGCCGGATCGGCCTGCTGACGGTCGTTCAGGTGTCGATCGTGGCAGTGCTGGCGCTGTCGGTGAACAACTCCTTCGGTTTCTACACCTCCTGGAACGACCTGCTCGACCCCGGCAGCGCCAAGCACGCGCTGACCAGCAACGAGAACCACAAGGGCGGCACCCCGGTCTCCGAGCAGCTGATCCAACCGACCGGCGAGGGCGGCCTGGAGACCATCGGCAACCTGCCCAAGGGCACACCCGAGGAGGTCGGCAGGATCGAGTCGGTCCGGGTCAGCGGCAAGGAGACCGGCTTCACCGACCAGATGTTCGTCTACCTGCCGCCCGCCTACTTCGACCCGAAGTTCGCCCTGGTCCGCTTCCCGGCCGTGGTGGCCATCGCCGGCTACCCGGGCACCACCCTGAACCTGATGAAGGAGCTGCCGCTGCTGCAGACCGCGATCGAGCTGCAGCACTCCGGCAAGATGCCGCCAGCCGTACTGGTGCTGGCCCGCCCGGCGGTCGTCCCGTCCCGGGACACCGAGTGCGTGGACGTCCCCGGCGGGCCCCGCACCGAGACCTGGTTCGTCAAGGACCTGCCCGAGGCGCTGCACAGCACCTACCGGCTCGGGCGCTCGGCCGGTTCCTGGGGCCTGATCGGCTACTCCACCGGCGGCAGCTGCGCGATGCGCCTGTCGATGCGCTTCCCGAACGTCTACGGCAACGCGGCCGGCCTGCACGGTGACGTCTCGGTGCGCCAGGACCAGTACACCGGCGGCGACCTCTTCAACGGCGACAAGACGCTGACGCAGCAGCACGACCTCGGCTGGCGGCTGCAGAACCTCCCGGCCCCGCCGCTCAACCTGCTGGTGGTCTCCACCCGCAAGGAGTCGGACTACCCGCTGACCGCCCAGTTCGTCGACCAGGCCACCCGGGTCGCCGCGGCCAATCCGCAGTTCAAGGTCGAGTCGCTCTTCCTGGAGGACGGCGGCCACAACTTCGACAGCTGGACCAGGGAGCTGCCCGCCTCGCTCGAATGGCTGGGCGCGCACCTGGGGTGACCGGCGTCGGCGCGTGTGAGTGACTACCCGCCGGTCGGCCCGGCCGGCCGGCGGCCCGGGGGAACGTATCGCGGCCGCCCGTCCGACTTCCCACGGGCACCGCCCCGGATCCGCGCAGGAGGCACCGTGCTGAGCACCCGCTCGCTCTTCAACGAGATCTACCGGAACGACCAGGCCTACCAGCTGTTCTGCAGCATCGCGGCCGGCGGCGAGGACCAGGGCGGCTGGGAGAACGAGCGGATCACCGCCCTCACCCGGGACCCGGCCCTCGCCCCGAAGGTCGCCCGGCACGGCGCGGACGAACGCAAGCACGGCCGGATCTTCACCCAGCTGCTGAACAAGCGCGGCCTGCCCAAGGTGCCCGTCCCGGACGAGGCCGACTACTGCATGCTGCTGGAGCGCCAGGGCGTCGGGCTCTCGCACGAGCGGCTGAACAGCGACGTCCCGCTGACCGACCGCGAGATCATCACCTACCTCGCGCACAGCCGGGTCACCGAACAGCGCGCCGCCGAGCAGATGCGCCGGCTGGTCAAGGTGTACGGGGACAATCCGGATCTCGGCCGGGCGATGCGGATGATCTCCGCCGACGAGGACAACCACCTCGCGTACTGCCACGAGGAGCTGCTGCGGCTGCGGGCCGAGGGCCACGGCCCGTACATCCGGCACACCCTGGAGACCAGCGCCCGCGGCGAGATCCGCACCCACCGGGACGTCGGGCTCGCGGTCACCGCCCGGATGGCGCGGATCCTGCGCTGGCCGCGCTGGCAGCTCGCGCTGGTCACCCTCGGGGTGCACGCGCTGTACCTGTACGACCGCGCCTTCGGCTGGCGCCGGATGGTCACCCTGCGGATGCCCGAGCGCCGCAACGCGCTGGGCACCCCGGCTCCGCCGCACGCGGAGCACGAGGTGCCCTGAGTCGTCCGTCTGCCGGCCGCTACCGGCCGATGATGAGGCTCATCGCCTCGGCCCGGGTGGCCGGGTCGCGCAGCTGGCCGCGCACGCAGGAGGTGATGGTCTTGGCGCCGGGCTTGCGGATGCCGCGCATCGACATGCACATGTGCTCGCACTCGACCACGACGATCGCCCCGCGCGGCTCCAGGATCCGCATCAGCGCGTCGGCAACCTGGCTGGTCAGCCGCTCCTGCACCTGCGGGCGGCGGGCGTAGACGTCGACCAGCCGGGCCAGCTTGGACAGGCCGGTGATCTTGCCGCTGGTGGACGGGATGTACCCGACGTGCGCCACCCCGCGGAACGGCACCAGGTGGTGCTCGCAGACCGAGGTCAGCTCGATGTCCTTGACCAGCACCATCTCGTCGTGGCCGAGGTCGAAGGTGGTGGTCAGGACCTCCTCCGGCTCCTGCCACAGGCCCGCGAATATCTCCTTGTAGGCCCGCGCCACCCGGGCCGGGGTCTCCAGCAGGCCCTCTCGGTCCGGGTCCTCCCCCACGGCGAGCAGCAGCTCGCGGATGGCGTTCTCGGCCCGCTTCTGGTCGAAGGTCCCGACGGCGGGCGGACCGTCGAGCGTCACCGGGTCGATCATGCGGGCCTCGCTTACTTGTGGGAAGACTCTGGCTGAACAGCACGGATGCCGCGCCTCCAGGGTACAAACCCTGGTGACGCGGCATCCATTCCGTACAGGTGCCCTGCTCAGCTCTCGGTCGGCGGCTCGGCGGCCGGCATCGGCGGGAGCTTCACGATGTCCACCGGAGCGGTGTCGACGGCGGCGGCGGCGCCGTTGGTGAGCGCCAGCTCCTTCGGCGACTGCACCGGCGGCCGGGTGGACGGCGTACGACGGGTGGAGCCCGTCCAGGCCGGCCGGGCCGGGCGCTTGACCACGGGGGCGAAGATCTCGGCGATCTGCTCCTTGTTCAGGGTCTCCTTCTCCAGGAGCTCCAGAACCAGGTTGTCGAGCACGTCGCGGTTCTCGACCAGGATCTCCCAGGCCTCGTTGTGCGCGCTCTCGATGAGCTTCTTGACCTCCTCGTCGACCAGCGCAGCGACCTCTTCCGAGTAGTCGCGCTGGTGACCCATCTCACGGCCCAGGAACGGCTCCGAGTTGTCGCTGCCGAACTTGATCGCACCCAGTCGCTCGGTCATGCCGTACTGGGTGACCATGGCCCGCGCGGTGGCGGTGGCCTTCTCGATGTCGTTCGAGGCACCGGTGGTCGGGTCGTGGAAGACCAGCTCCTCCGCCGCGCGCCCGCCCAGCATGTAGGCCAGCTGGTCGAGCATCTCGTTGCGGGTGGTGGAGTACTTGTCCTCGTCCGGGAGCACCATGGTGTAGCCGAGGGCCCGGCCGCGGGACAGGATGGTGATCTTGTGCACCGGGTCGCTGTACTGGCAGGCCGCCGCGACCAGGGCGTGACCGCCCTCGTGGTACGCGGTGATCTTCTTCTCCTTGTCGGACATGATCCGCGTGCGCTTCTGCGGACCGGCCACGACGCGGTCGATCGCCTCGTCCAGGATGCCGTTGTCGATCAGCTTCTTGTCCGAGCGGGCGGTCAGCAGCGCGGCCTCGTTGAGCACGTTCGAGAGGTCGGCGCCGGTGAAGCCGGGGGTGCGCTTGGCGACGGCCGACAGGTCGACGTCGGGCGCGATCGGCTTGCCCTTCTGGTGCACCTTGAGGATGTCCAGGCGGCCCTGGAGGTCGGGGCGCTCCACCGCGATCTGGCGGTCGAAGCGGCCCGGGCGCAGCAGCGCCGGGTCCAGGATGTCGGGGCGGTTGGTCGCGGCGATCAGGATCACGCCGCCCTTGACGTCGAAGCCGTCCATCTCGACCAGCAGCTGGTTGAGGGTCTGCTCGCGCTCGTCGTGGCCGCCGCCGAGGCCCGCGCCGCGGTGCCGGCCGACGGCGTCGATCTCGTCGACGAAGACGATCGCCGGGGCGTTCGCCTTGGCCTGCTCGAACAGGTCGCGGACCCGGCTGGCACCGACACCGACGAACATCTCGACGAAGTCCGAGCCGGAGATGGAGTAGAACGGCACCCCGGCCTCGCCCGCGACGGCACGCGCCAGCAGGGTCTTACCGGTACCGGGCGGGCCGTAGAGCAGCACGCCCTTGGGGATCTTGGCGCCGACGGCCTGGAACTTGGCCGGCTCCTGCAGGAACTCCTTGATCTCGTGGAGCTCCTCGACCGCCTCGTCGGCACCGGCGACGTCGGCGAAGGTGGTCTTCGGGGTGTCCTTGGTGAGCAGCTTGGCCTTGGACTTGCCGAACTGCATGACGCGGGAGCCGCCGCCCTGCATCTGGTTCATCAGGAACAGGAAGACCAGGACGATGATCACGATCGGCAGCATCGACAGCAGCAGGCTGACGAAGGTGCTCTGCTTCTCCGGGCTGACGGTGTAGCCCTCGGCGAGTGTGTTCGGGTCCTTGTCGTTGATCTGGGCCTGCAGCTTGTCGGCGATCGCGACACCCTGGTCGCCGATGTACGAGGCCTGGAACTTGCTGCCGGACGGGGCCTTGCCCGTGCCGGCGGGGGACAGCGTGGCGCCGTCCTTCAGCTGGATCTTGATCGTGTTCGAGTCACCGGTGGTGATCTGCGCGGACTTGACATTGTGCGCGTCGATCGCCGCGACGACCTGCCCGGTGTCCACCGTCTTGTAGCCGTTCGAGTCCGAAACGACCTGCATCAGTACGATGACGGCGAGGACGGCCAGCACGATCCACATGATCGGCGCACGGAAGTATCGCTTAACGTCCATCCATGCGGGGCGTTGCCGCCCCGTCCCTCCTGCCACTCAACGGCGCCGGGAGGCTGTGGGCCGCGGCGCATCCGGTCTGTGCTCATGTGAAGAGCGGTTTATTGGACCGTACCGCAGTCGGACCCGCCCGTGGCGGGAGCGCAGCGACACGGCTGTCGTTCTTTGTCCCCCCGGTCCTAACGGGCGGGAACAACCTACTGTTCCCGCCCGTCGCCCGAACGGGGCCTCAGCCGCCGTAGACGTGCGGGGCGAGGGTCCCGATGAAGGGGAGGTTACGCAGCTTCTCCGCGTAGTCCAGGCCGTAGCCGACCACGAACTCGTTCGGGATGTCGAAACCGACGTACTTCACGTCGATCTCGACCTTGGCGGCGTCCGGCTTGCGCAGCAGGGTGCAGACCTCCAGCGAGGCCGGGCCGCGCGAGCCCAGGTTGCCCAGCAGCCAGGACAGCGTCAGACCGGAGTCGATGATGTCCTCGACGATCAGGACGTCACGGCCAGCGATGTCGGTGTCCAGGTCCTTCAGGATGCGCACCACGCCCGAGGACTTGGTGCCCATGCCGTACGAGGAGACCGCCATCCAGTCCATGGTCACCTGCGAGTGCAGAACCCGGGCCAGGTCGGCCATGACCATCACGGCCCCCTTGAGGACGCCGACGATCAGCAGGTCCTTGCCTGCGTAGTCCCGGTCGATCCGCTCGGCCAGCTCCAGGAGCTTGGCGTCGATCTCGTCCTTGCTGATGAGCACCTTCGCGAGGTCAGCGCCCATGTCGTTCTGGTCCACCGGGGATACGTCCTCAAACGTTCGGGGTCTGTGTGGCCGGCGGCCGGCTCCCCCGGGACATGCCTCGCCCTCAGTCGCCCTGCCGCCGAAAGACCAGCGTGCCACACCTGCGGGTGGCCTCGACGCCCCCGGGTAGGTGCAGCGGCCCCTGACCCCGCCATCCGGTGACCAGCTGGTCCACCGCCTCCAGGTGCCGCGCGAACAGGTCCCCGGCCGGACAGCCCGCGCGGAGCGCAGCCCGGCGCAGCACCCGACGCCGTACGGCGGGCGGCAGTTCGGCCAGTTTCACGGCGTCCAGGGCGCCTTCGCCCGTACGGAGGTCGCGTTCGGCCAGAGCGGCCCACTGGTCGAGGGCGTCCGCGTCGTCGCGGAACAGCCGGGCGGTGCGGGCCAGCGCCTCCACCACTCCGCCGCCCAGGTGCTTCTCCAGCACCGGCAGCACCTCGTGGCGGACCCGGGAGCGGGTGTAGGCGGGATCACAGTTGTGCGGGTCGTCCCAGACCGGGATCGCCTGGGCGGAGCAGGCCTGTCGGGTGGCCGCGCGGTCCAGCTCCAGCAGCGGACGGCGGTAGCGGCCCTTCTGGGCCGGCATCCCGGCCAGCGAGCGGGCGCCCGAACCGCGGGCCAGGCCCAGCAGGACGGTCTCGGCCTGGTCGTCCCGGGTGTGACCGAGCAGCACGGCGATCGCGCCGAGCCGCTCGGCGGCCTCGTCCAGGGCGGCGTAGCGGGCGTCCCGGGCGGCGGCCTCGGGGCCGCCGGAGCGGCCGACCCGCACCGGGACCGCCTCGACCGGGTCCAGGCCCAGCGAGCTCAGCCGCTCGGCTACCTGGGCGGCACGGTCGTCGGAGCCCGGCTGCAGGCCGTGGTCGACGGTAACGGCGCCGACCCGCAGACCGATCTTGGGGGCCTCGAAGGCGGCGGCGATGGCCAGCGCCATCGAGTCCGCGCCGCCGCTGACCGCGACCAGGACCAGCGGCGAACCGGGGGCGGCCGGGGTGCGGGGCAGCCCGGAGGGGTGGCGGGCGGCGTTGCCGATCAGGGTGGTGCCGACGGCGGCACCGACCAGCGGCGCCCCGGCCGGGCGCTCGCGGGGCTCGCGCACGGGCGCGGTGAAGGTGGTACCGGCCTCGGCGGCGAGGTCGGTGAGCGTACGGCGAACGGCCAGGCGTATCGCGGCTACGGCGGGGTGAGGGCCCACGGCGGACGACTCCTCGGCGGAGGGGACAGGACTGCGGCGGGAGCGGCGGGGACCGCGCACCGACATGAGCGCCGCGTTACCGGGCGCTCACAGATGGTGGCAGAAAGGAGCGACCCGCTACGCCACCCGCGCCACCGGTACGACCACCGTCCCACGTACGGGTGAATGGAGAAACGTATCTTCACCCGCGATCTGCCCGATTGGACCACTCGTACGAGCGGGTTTGACCGCCACCGACCGGCGGCGGTCCCGGCTTGTCGGACTTCTCAGCCCCCCAGGTCCTCTCAGCCCTCCAGGCCCGCCCGGCCCTCAGCGCCCCCAGCGCTCCCAGCGCCCTCAGCGCGCGACCCGGGCGACCCAGGCGGCCGGGTCGTGGATCTCGTCCTTGGTCGGCAGGGTGTTCGGGGAGGTCCACACCCGGTTGAACCCCTCCATGCCGACCTGCTCCACCACCGCACGGACGAACACCGCACCGTCCTGGTACTGGCGCAGCTTGGCGTCCATGCCGAGCAGCCGGCGCAGCATCAGGTCGAGCCGGTTCGCCCCGCGGTCACGGCGCTGCTGGAACTTCTCCCTGATCTCCGCGACGGTCGGCACCACGGCCGGGCCGACGCCGTCCATCACCACGTCGGCGTGGCCCTCCAGCAGCGACATCACCGCCGTCAGCCGGCCCAGGATCTCCCGCTGCGCGGGCGACTGGACGATCTCCAGCAGGTTCGCCGAGGAGGAGCTCTCCCGGCCCTCCCGGCCGCCCGCCCCCGGCAGGCCGCCGCCCAGCGAACCCGCCGCGTCCCGCAGCCGGTCCAGCAGCGCGCCCGGGTCGACGTCCGTCTCGGCCAGGAAGGACTGCACCTCGGACTGGATGTGGTCGCGCAGCCACGGCACCGCGGTGAACTGCGTCCGGTGCGTCTCCTCGTGCAGACAGACCCAGAGCCGGAAGTCGGACGGGTCGACGTCCAGCTCGCGCTCGACGTGCACGATGTTCGGCGCCACCAGCAGCAGCCGGCCCGGACCGGGGCCCTCCGGGCCCAGCCGCGGCTTGTCGAACAGCGCCGCCGGACTGTCCGGTGTCTCCAGCGACGGCTCCGCCGGGGCGAAGGTCTCGTACTGGCCCAGCACCTTGGTGGCCAGGAACGCCAGCAGCGCCCCGACCTCGATCCCGGTGGCCTTCTCCCCCACCGCGCCGAACACGCCCGCCGCCGCGCTGTTCGCCCGGCGCGCCTGGAGCTTCTCCACCAGCGGCTGGACGACCGTCCGGAAACCCGCCACGTTCGCCCGCACCCACCCCGGGCGGTCCACCACCAGCACCGGGGTCGCGGCGGCCGCGGTCAGACTGCTCGACCGCATCCCGGTGAACGCCCGCACGTGCTCCTCGGCCTCCAGGGCGTGCCGGCGCAGCTCGGCGACCACCGCCGCCGCCTCCGCCCGGCTCACCTCCGGCCCCGGCCGCACCAGCCTGGTCGCGGTTGCGACCGCGAGATTCCAGTCGACCATGTCAGCCCCGCCACTCGCGCTCGTCATGCCCTCACCGTACGTGCTCCCCACCACCAACGGCAGCCACCCGACCCGAACATCCGCCCGGCCCGGCCGGGAGCCGCGACGACCGGACGGAGGCACCGGTTCACGGGCTCGGCCGGCGGGCGAATCCGCCCGCCCCGCAGCCACCCTGCCCGCCCCCACACCCGCCCGAACCCGGCCACCGGAGCCACCCGCGTCGGAGGTCGCCGCCGTCGAACCCGCAGCGGCGGCGGTGGCAGCCCCGCCCTCCCCCACCGCGGAGCGATCAGTGGCAGCCGCAGGCGGCGAGGTGGGCGGCGATGCGGTCCATGGCGGCGCGCGCGGTGTCGGCGGGGGCGGAGGTGCGGGTCATCACGGCGAAGGCGAGGAGGCGGCCGTCGGCGTCGACGACGGTGCCGGCCAGAGTGTTGACGTTGCTGAGGGTGCCGGTCTTGGCGCGGATCAGGCCGGCCGCGTCGGCGGCGCCGGAGCCGGAGCCGTAGCGCTTGTCGAGAGTGCCGGTGAATCCGGCGACCGGGAGGCCGGTGAGGACCGGGCGCAGGGTGGGGTGCTGCTCGGAGGCGGCCAGGGCCAGGAGCCGGACCAGTACGGCCGGCGGTATCGCGTTGCCGGAGTGCAGGCCGCTGCCGTCGTTGAGGACCACGCCGGCCATCGGCACCCCGAGCTTGGCGAGCTCCTGGGTGACGGCGGTCGCCGCACCCTCGAAGCTGCCCGGCTGGTGGACGGCCAGGGCGACCTGACGGGCGATCGCCTCGGCGAGCTGGTTGTCGGAGGTGGTCAGCGCGCGCTCGACCAGCCGGGCGATGGTCGGCGAGTCGACCTTGCCGAGGACTGGGGCGTCGGCGGCGGCCGGGGCGGCGGCCGGCTTGGCCCTGCCCTCGACGGTGACGCCCTGGGCGGCGAGCAGCTTGGCGAAGGCCTCGGCGGCCGCGCCGGCCGGGTCGGCAACCCGCTCCGGGGCCTCCTCCCGGCTCTTGGGGTCGACCTTGGCCTCATCCACCATCAGCGGGACGACCAGGGCGATGTTGTGGTTGTCGGGGTTCGTCCTGTGCGCCGGGTTGCCCGCGTACATGGACAGGTCGTAGTCCAGCTTGACCGTGGTGGTGCCGGCCGCTCTGAGCGCGGCGGCGGTCTGCCGGGCGAGCGCCTCCAGCGAGGCGGGGGCGGTGTCGGCGTTGGCGGGCTGGCCGCCGATCTGCACCTGGTCGACGGGCAGCGCGGTGAGCGTCGGGTCCCCGCCGCCGACCAGGGTGACGGTGCCCGGGTCCGCGCCGCGGACCACCCGGGTGGTGAGCCGGGCGTCACCGGGAATCAGCGACAGGGCCGCGACCGTGGTGGCCAGCTTGGTGGTGGAGGCGGGGGTGGCCGCGGTGTTCTCCCCGGAGCCGTACAGGAGCTGACCACCGGCGGCGTCCGCGACGGCGATCGTCACGGTGCCCAGGTTCTTGTCCGCGAGGGCGGGGGCGAGCGCCTGCTGCAGGCCCTGGGCGGTGGGGACGGCGGCCTCCGGGCCGTTCTCCGCGGTGGCCAGGACGGCGCCCGTCGCGGGCAGCGGGTGCGCGAGCGGCGAACCGCTGCCACCGGGCGTGGCGGCGGGCGGTTCGGCCCGACGGCTGGGGCCTGCGCTCGGACTCTCTCCCGTACGGGGCTTGCCCTTCCCGTGGTCGCCCTGCTTGCCGCCCTGGTCGCCCTGGCTGCCCTGGTCGCCCTGGTCGCCCTGGCTGTTGTCGTCCTCGCCCTGCCCGGCGCTGTGCCCGCCGGGGGTCGGGGACGGTTGCGCATACGCACCGCCCGCGGTCAGGACGGTTCCGGCGACCAACAAGGCCGCTCCGAACAGTCCCGCGGCCGTCCCCCTGCGGCGGCGCGCCGCCCCTCCCCCAGCTACCACCGACCGGCCCCTTTCCTGAGCACTCACTCCCGTAGGAGACACTTGGATTCTGTCAGTCCCTACCTTGGAGGAACCGTTGGAGTTCGACGTCCTTATCGAAATCCCGAAGGGCTCTCGTAACAAGTACGAGGTCGACCACGAGACCGGCCGTCTGCGGCTCGACCGGATGCTCTTCACCTCGACCCGCTACCCGGCCGACTACGGCTACGTCGAGGGCACGCTCGGCGAGGACGGCGACCCGCTGGACGCCCTGGTCATCCTGGACGAGCCGACCTTCCCGGGCTGCCTGATCAAGTGCCGCGCCATCGGCATGTTCCAGATGACCGACGAGGCCGGCGGCGACGACAAGCTGCTCTGCGTCCCGGCGACGGACCCGCGCTGGGAGCACCTGCGCGACATCCACCACGTGTCGGAGTTCGACCGCCTGGAGATCCAGCACTTCTTCGAGGTCTACAAGGACCTGGAGCCGGGCAAGTCCGTCGAGGGCGCCAACTGGGTCGGCCGCGCCGAGGCCGAGGCCGAGGTCACCGCTTCGATCAAGCGTCTCGCGGAGCAGGGCGGTCACTGAACCGTCGTTCCGATCCCGCTCGACCAGGACGGTTCGAGGCAGGTCGGGACAGCTGGGGCCGGGGCCCACGGATTCGTCCGCGGACCCCGGCCTCTGTCGTGTCCGGGCCCGGTGCGCCGTCCCGGTCCGCCGCTTCCGGGGCTCAGTCCTCCAGCCGGAAGCCGACCTTGATGCACACCTGGTAGTGCTTGATCCGGCCGTCCTCCAGATGGCCCCGGACCTGCGAGACCTCGAACCAGTCGAGGTTGCGCAGCGTCCGGGAGGCCCGTTCCACCCCGTTGCGGATCGCGGCGTCGACGCTCTCGGTCGAGGACCCGACGATCTCGGTCACCCGGTACACATGGTCGGTCATGGCGGACTCCCTCAGCTGTGCGACGGCCCCGGGTCCACCGTGCACCGCCCCCGCCCGGCCCGCACCCCGACGGCCGTCGGCGGGTGTCCGGGAGGTGCCAGGGCGCGCCCTAGAACGCCGCCCGGACCTGCCCGACCGGGACACCGCCGCCGAGCAGCGGGGCCGCGCCGATCCGCTCGACGGTGTCCTCCACGCCGGTCACCCCGAGCCGGCGCAGCGCGGCCGCCAGCACCGGCCCGCGGGCTCGCTCGGCGCCGTCGTCGATCTTGAAGGCGAGCGCCCGCCCGTCCGGCAACGCGACCACCTGGACGGCCTCGGCGCCCATCTTGGACAGTGCGCCCGGGACGGCCCGCATCAGCCAGGTGTCGGCCCGACGGGTGCCGGCCACGTACTCGGGGTGGGCGCGCATCGCGTCGGCCACGCGGCGCGGCGCGGTGCCCTCGGCGGCCAGCACCAGGCCGCGGTAGCCGCGGGCCAGGCCGGTCAGCGTCACGGCCAGCAGCGGGGCACCGCAGCCGTCCACACCGGCGTGCGCGGGGGCCTCGCCGGTGCCCTCCTCCAGGGCCTCGCGGGCCAGGCGCTGGATCGGGTGGGCCGGGTCGAGGTAGCCCTCGGTGTCCCAGCCGTTGGCGACGCAGGCGGCCAGCCAGCCGGCGTGCTTGCCGGAGCAGTCCATCAGGATCGGGGCGCGGCGGCCGCCGGTGCCGAGCAGCAGCTCCGCCTCGGTCTCGTCCAGCGGAAGGTCGGCCGGGGTCCGCAGGGCGGTCTCGTCGAGTCCGGCGGAGCCGAGGATGGCCCGGACCCCGTCCAGGTGAAACGATTCCGCGGAGTGACTGGAGGCCGCCAGTGCCAGCAGCTCGCCCTCGATCGCCAGCCCGGCCCGCAGGGTGGCCACCGCCTGGAACGGCTTGGCCGTCGAGCGGGGGAAGACCGGCGCGTCGGGGTCGCCCAGCGCGAACTCCACCGAGCCGTCGGCGGCGAGCAGGACCAGCGAGCCGTGGTGGCGGCCCTCGGTGAAGCCCGAGCGTATGACCTCGGCGAGCACGGGCGGGGTGGCGGACTGGGACATCGGGGGAGCCTTCCGGGGCGAGGGTGGACCGGGAGGAAGCCGGACCGCACCCGCCCTCGACGACTCACCCGGTCAGAGCGGCCTCTCCGAGAGCAGGTCGTCGACCCGTGCTTCCCCATCACGGTACCTGCGGGTGATCTCGGCATTGCAACCGTCGGCCGTCCGCAGCAGCCGCTGGCGCCGCCCGGAGACCTCGCGCTCGTGCGCGCGCAGCCGCTCCAGGGCGGCCGACAGCTCCTCGGCGGGGTGCGCGGCGAGGTCGGCGAGCTGGACGTCGCCCATCAGCGCGTCCGCCTCCAGCTGGGACTCCTGGGTGCGCGGCGGGCCGAGGGTGACGTGCCGGGCGGAGCGCCGCACGGCGGAGGGCGCGTCGGTCAGGATGGCCGGCAGCCGGTCCAGCAGGTCGCCGCCGCGACCCTCGCCGGTCGGCGGGGCGCCGCTCCCCTCGCCGCCCGTCCGGGCGGGGTGGGCGGGGCCGCAGCCGGGGCGCCGGTCGAGTTCGGCGCGCAGGATGTCCATCCGTCCGTGCAGCAGCCGCCGCAGGTAGGACAGGTCGGCCTCCTGCTCCAGGGTCTCCCGGCGCAGCACCCGCAGCTGGTCCAGGCCCAGCCGCTCCAGTTCGGGTTCGCCGTCCGGGACGGCCGCCCAGGAAGGGTCCCCGGGGGCCTGCGCCGCCTGTCCGGAGCGGTTCCGCGCCGCGCTGCTCGCGTCCATCATCCAGCCCACCTGCCGTCGTCCGATCCCGCCCGCTCGCGGCACCCCGTCCCTGCCGCCGGTCCGGCCCGTCCCCCGACGGGCCCGCGCGTCCCGTCCGTTGGCACGCCCGGGGGCCCCGAAGGGTTCCGTCCCCCGGCTGGAACCACCCGCCGGGGCGACCCGGCCAGAACGCCTGACCTACCGGCTCGACCGCCCGGCCGAACCCGGGCCCGGTGCGGCGGACCTCCAGGCGCGCCGGGCCCTTCGTACGGTTCCCCAGCGTGCCACCCCACCCGGCGCGCGCGCACCGCCCGTGCACCCGAACGGCCCCCTGGCGAACGGGGGTGGCTGATATGACCGGCCCTTTCCGCAGGAAGAAGCGCGCCCGAACCTGCGCAGGCGCGCGCCGCACGGCGCGTGCCATCCCTGCGCGCGCCCCAGACGTGCGCCCCAGACGTGTGCCCCGAGGGGCTACGGGGGCGGTGCGGCGCTCCGGCACAATGGCGGCATGCGAGCAGTGGTGCAGCGAGTGACCGAGGCCCGGGTGACCGTGGCCGGAGAGACCGTCGGCGCGATCGAGGGGCCCGGGCTGTGCGTCCTGGTCGGCGTCACCCACGAGGACACCCCGGCGAAGGCGGCCCAGCTGGCCCGCAAGCTCTGGACCTTGCGGATCCTGTCGGCCGACGAGGAGGGCGTGGAGCAGAGTTGCTCGGACATCGGCGGCCCGCTGCTGGTGATCAGCCAGTTCACCCTCTACGGGGACGCCCGCAAGGGCCGCCGCCCCACCTGGACCGCCGCCGCCCCCGGGCCGGTCGCCGAGCCATTGGTGGACGAGGTGGTCGCCCAGCTGCGCGCGCTGGGCGCCAAGGTGGAGACGGGCCGGTTCGGCGCCGACATGCAGGTGGCGCTGGTGAACGACGGCCCGTTCACCGTCCTCGTCGAGGTCTGAGTCCCGGATCCGCTACTGCGGGACGATCACGTCCTGGGTGCCCGGCACCGTCCCGGCCAGCAGCACCGCGTCCACCGGGACGTTCCGCTTGACGATCGCCAGCGCGATCGGCCCCAGCTCGTGGTGCCGGGCCGAGGAGGTCACGAAGCCCAGCGCCCGCCCGTCCGGGTCGGCGGCCAGCCGCACCTCGGTGCCGTGCGGGGGCAGGGTCTCCTCGGTGCCGTCCAGGTGCAGGAAGACCAGCCGGCGCGGCGGGCGGCCCAGGTTGTGCACCCGGGCGACGGTCTCCTGGCCGCGGTAGCAGCCCTTCTGCAGGTGGACGGCGGTGCGCAGCCAGTCCACCTCGTGCGGGATGGTCCGGTGGTCGGTCTCGAAGCCCAGCCGGGGCCGGTGGCCCTCGATCCGCAGCGCCTCGTACGCCCAGACCCCGGCCGCCGGGCCGTACCCGGCGGTGAGCTCCTCCAGCTCCGCGCGCGGCAGGAACAGGTCCCGACCGTAGGGGAGTTCGCGCACGGCGGCGGCGCCCTCGACGGAGGCGGTGGAGCCGGCCGGCAGGTGGACCAGGGCGTAGTCGGCGGTCGCGTCGGCGACCTCCACCCGGTAGAAGAACTTCATGCTCTCCAGGTAGGCGACCAGCGCGCCCTGGGTGCCCGGCTCGACGTGCGCCCAGGTGGTGGTGCCGTCGTCGACCAGGTAGAGCGCGTGCTCCACGTGCCCGTGCGGGGAGAGCACCAGCGCCTCGGTGGCGTGCTGCGGCCGCAGCTCGCTGACGTGCTGGGTGAGCAGCAGGTGCAGCCAGGAGAGCCGGTCGTCGCCGGTGACGGTGACCACCCCGCGGTGCGAGAGGTCCACGAAGCCGGCGCCCTGTGACAGGTTCCGTTGCTCGCGGAAGATGTCGCCGTAGTGGGCGGCGACACCCTCGTCGGCCCCCTCGGCGGGGACGGCTCCGGGCAGGGCAAGCAGCGGGCTCTTCTCACCGGTCATACCGGCCAGCTTACGACCGGCCGTCCACGCGCCCGGCGGCGCAGTCGGCGCAGCGGCCGAAGATGGCGAAATGCTTGAGGTCGGTGTCGAAGCCGTGCTCCTCGCGCAGCCGGTCGATCAGCGGCTGGGCGATCTCGGTGCCGGTCTCGGTGACCTTCTCGCAGTCCCGGCAGACCAGGTGCAGGTGGTGGTGGCGGCCGGCCAGGTGGTAGGTCGGGGCGCCGTGGCCGAGGTGGGCGTGCGAGACCAGGCCCAGCTCCTCCAGCAGCTCCAGGGTCCGGTAGACGGTGGAGATGTTGACGCCGCTGGCGGTCTTGCGGACGTGGCAGAGGATGTCGTCGGGGGTGGCGTGGTCGAGGACGTCGACGGCCTCCAGCACGAGCTGCCGCTGCGGGGTCAGCCGGTAGCCGCGCTCGCGCAGGTCGGCCTTCCAGTCGCCGGAGAGCTGCCAGTCGGTGGTGCCGGTGTCCGCCACGGTGCTGTCCCTGTCAAGGTCGGGGGTCCTGATGCAAGTGTAGGGACCGGCCGCGGGCCGGTCCCTACCTCGTGCGCGGGCCTGACGTGAGCTGTGCCTACTTGAGCTGTGTCTACTTGAAGAAGGCGATGCCGTCGTCCGGCAGGTCGTTGATGTCCTTGATCAGCTGCGCCGGGCTGAGCACCTTCTTCAGCTGCGCGGACATGTACGGGCGCAGCGGCACGTTCGGGGCGGCCTTCTCGCCGACCCAGAGCAGCTCACCGTTGACGAAGCCGTACAGCCGCTTGCCGCCGGAGTACTCCGGGGAGCCCTCGATCCGGGCCACCGCGTCGGTGGAGACGTCGACCTGAGGCTTGCCGTCGGCCAGCTCGCCGTACCAGATCTCGACCGTGCCGTCGTCGCGGACGGAGGAGATCTCGATCCCGCGGGCGCCGGTGGTGCCGTCGGTGTTGCTGGTGATGCGCCAGAAGGCGTGCTCGTTCTCCAGCGGACGGACCTTCTCGCCCTCCTCGTCCAGCACCCAGGTGCGGGAGCGGAACTCCAGGAAGGGCCGGCCGTCGTGACGGATCACGATCTCCTGGCCGAAGTTGCACTTCTCCGTGCCCGGGCCCCCCTCATTAGGCAGAGGGGCGTAGACGCCCGCGCCCTCCCAGGTGCCGAGGAGGAAGGCGAGCGGGACGACGTCCTTGTGGAGGTCAGAGGGGATCTCGATCATGTTCCTGGTCGCTGTCGTGGTCGGTGCGGTCTGCCTCAACCGTACGGCAGACTCAGCGCTGGCCCTGGTACAGCTTCATCACCGAGAAGATGGCGAACCAGGTGATCAGCACGGCCATGAAGGCCAGCAGACCGTCGAAGAACATTTCCAGACCGGACACGGGGGGCTCCCAGGCGGCGACAGTGTGGTGGATTTTGCTGGCGCTCACTCTATCCGCCGGGCTTCGGCCGGTCGCGGTGAGCCCCGCCACGTCGTGGTTCGCGCCCCCCGCGCTCCGGCGCCGCTCAAGGTTTCCCCAAGGGGCCCAAGGTTTACCCAAGGGATTCCGGGATGACGGCGGGCCGGGACGGCGGGACCTCTAAGGTGGCGCCATGTCGAAGAAGCTCGTCATCAAGGTCACCGCCGGGGCGGACGCGCCGGAGCGGTGCTCGCAGGCGTTCACGGTGGCGGCCGTGGCCGTCGCCAGCGGGATCGAGGTCTCGCTCTGGCTGACCGGGGAGTCCTCCTGGTTCGCCCTGCCGGGGAAGGCAGCGGAGTTCGAGCTGCCGCACGCGGCGCCGCTGCCGGACCTGCTGGAGTCGATCCTGGCGGCCGGCTCCGTGACGCTGTGCACCCAGTGCGCGGCCCGGCGCGGGATCGAGCAGAAGGACATGGTCGAGGGCGTCCGGATCGCGGGCGCGCAGGTATTCGTCAGCGAGATCATGTCGGACGGCGTCCAGGCGCTCGTGTACTAGGCCTCCGGACCTCTCCGGCCCCTGAGGCCTGCCTGGCCTAGGGCCGTCCTCCCGAGGAGTCGCGCGGCTCGTGGTCGGGGCGGTCCCGGTCGTGACCGGGGTCGTCCCACTTCGGGTCGTCCCAGCGCGGGTCGTTCCACCAGTCGTCGTCCGGGTCCCGCTTGTTGGCGAACACCGCGGCGGCCGGCGGGATGACCATCGCGACCACGCACAGGGCGACCGCGGCACCCACCGAGAAGAACCGCACCACGCCCCAGGCCATGACGAAGAGGCCCAGGCACACGCCCATCATGGCGAAGTAGAAACGCCGCCGACGCCTTCCCTGCACCTCTCCACGGTACGGCCGAGGGCCCTGCCGCGGCAGGGCCCTCGGGGTGATCGTCCGATCCGGTCAGACCGCGATCGCGACCTCGACGGCGGTGCCCTGGGAGGCCACCACCTGACGGTCCACGGTCTGGCCCGGGACCAGCGCCCGCAGGGTCCACTTGCCCGGGCGGGCGAAGAACCGGAACTGGCCGGTCGCCGAGGTGGGCACCTCGGCGGTGAACTCGCCGCCCTCGTCCAGCAGCCGGACGTAGCCGTTGACCGGCTCACCGTCGCGGGTCACCGAACCCTGGATGATCGTCTCGTTCGCCACGTCAACTCCTGCCAGGTCCGGGCCGCCGGCCTTCGCACCGCACATGTCTGTCTTCCCTTCTGACTTACAGGTCGAGCCGGAGGCTCAGTTGCTGCCGAGCTCGATCGGCACGCCGACCAGGCTGCCGTACTCGGTCCACGAACCGTCGTAGTTCTTCACGTTCTGCTGGTCGAGCAGCTCGTGCAGCACGAACCAGGTGAGCGCGGAGCGCTCGCCGATCCGGCAGTAGGCGATGGTGTCCTTCGCCAGGTCGATGCCCTCGGCCTCGTACAGGGCCTTGAGCTCCTCGTCGCTCTTGAAGGTGCCGTCGTCGTTGGCGTTCTTGGCCCACGGGATGTTGCGGGCGCTCGGCACGTGGCCGGGGCGCTGCGACTGCTCCTGCGGGAGGTGGGCCGGGGCGAGCAGCTTGCCGGAGAACTCGTCGGGCGAGCGGACGTCGACCAGGTTGAGGGTGCCGATGGCGGCGATCACGTCGTCGCGGAAGGCGCGGATCGAGGCGTCGGCGGGCTGCGCCGCGTACTCGGTGGCCGGGCGGGCCGGGACCTCGGAGACCAGGTCGCGGGAGTCCAGCTCCCACTTCTTGCGGCCGCCGTCCAGCAGGCGGACGTCGCCGTGGCCGTACAGCTTGAAGTACCAGTAGGCGTACGAGGCGAACCAGTTGTTGTTGCCGCCGTAGAGCACGACGGTGTCGTCGTTGGCGATGCCCTTGGCGCTGAGCAGCGCCTCGAAGCCGGCCTGGTCGATGAAGTCGCGACGGACCGGGTCCTGGAGGTCCTTCTTCCAGTCGATCCGGACGGCGTTGCGGATGTGGTTCTTGTCGTACGCGGAGGTGTCCTCGTCGACCTCGACGATGACGACCTTCGGGTCGTCCAGGCGGGCCTGGACCCAGTCGGCGTCGACCAGGACGTCGCTGCGGCTCATGGTGATGTTCTCCATCCGAGGGCGGTTGGCGGAAGGTGCTGCTCAGCAGGGGTGCTGCGGGGGTGTCCGGACGGATGCGGTCCGAAATCCTGTCCGAATGATGGGACGGATGGGGTGAACCGGGACGGCCGGGCGGGGAGTTGCGGAGTACGGCGGCAACTGCTGGCCCGAACAGCCGGGCGAGGTCGCCGTAGAGATCGGCGGCGGGCGTCAACTGCCCTGCCAGGATGCCGACTTAGCGCATTCGACACAGACAGGCGGCCACGCGGCACAGGTCGACCGCCCGCCGCTTCGTGAGATCCGTCTGTCGCTTCATGCCGACGATGCTAGGGACACCCGAGGCCCGCTGTCATTAGCGTATCGAATATCGAGATCGAAACGACCGAATACCGGGATTTGGCTGGGATGCGACCAAGCGGGCACCGGCCGGGCTCCCGGCCGCGGCACACAACGGGCGGAACGGAACCGCTCCGCGGTCCGCGCTGGACAGCGCGTCTCGCGGAGCGGAACGGAGGCGGGACGGAGGCGGGACGGAGGCGGAACGGAGGCGGAACGGAGGCGGGACGGAGACGGAGCGGGGCCGCGTCAGCCCAGCAGCTTGACGCCCTTGCCCTCGAAGGACAGCTGGAGGCCCTCCGGCAACGGCGTCGCGCCGTCCTTCTCGGCCAGCTTCAGCCCGGCCGGCATCGAGTCGAGGGTGAAACTGGCCGGCTGGATCTTCCGGTTGGTGAACCCGGCGAGCATCTCGGCCAGCGAGCTCAGCTTGAGGCCGTCCACGGTGATGGTGTTGCCCTCGTTGTGCACGGTCGCCTCGCCGACCGAGACCGGCCCCAGCGAGGCCTTGATCTTGCCCGGCCCGCCGTACGACAGGCTCAGCCGGGAGTTGCCGCCGCCCGGCAGCGGGGCGCCGCCCAGCAGCTCGGAGGCCGGCGGCAGCAGCTGGGCGAGGTCCTGGTAGGAGATCACGCCGCTGCCGGTGCCGTCGTCCACGGTGGCGCTGTTCAGGTTGTCGCTCACCTCGACCCCGGAGAGCTTGGCCTTGAAGGAGTGCAGCGCCACCTGGTGGCCGTTGTTCTGGACCGTCAGGCCGTCCGAGGAGATCCGGACGTCGTCCAGCTTCTTCGAGATCACCTGGGTCAGGAACGGGAAGCCCTCGATCGTCACGTCCGGCCGCTGGCTCATCTGGCCGCTCTTCACCATCCGGTCGGCGGCCTCGTCCTCGGCCACCCCGACCGCGATCCGGTCGGCGCCCACCAGCAGCCCGGAGAGCACCACCAGGGCGATCGTCGCCTTCAGCCATCCGCGCATCGTGTCCCCCGTCATCGCCGGTCGCTGTCGTCGTCCGCTGTGGTCTGTCGCTGTTCCCTGGCGGCCGCCCTGACGCGGCCGCTCCCGCACGACCGTACGACGTCCCGCCCCGGAACGTGGTTCCGGGGCGGGAGATCGAAGTGACGTACCCGGCTCAGCCGGCCAGCAGGTCGGTGGCGATCCAGATCAGCGGCGCGGACACCGCCAGCGGCAGCGCCACGCCCGCCGTCATGTGCACGAAGCGGGACGGGAAGTCGTACGCCGCGACCCGGCGGCCGACCAGCGCGCCCAGCCCGGCGAGCGCCCCCAGGGCCAGCGGCGCGCCCACCAGGAAGCCCAGCAGCACCGCCGCGACCAGGCCCAGCACCGGGCCCAGCTGCTTCGGACCGGGCAGCGGCGCCGCCGCCAGCAGGGTGGCCAGCGCGACCGCGCCCACCCCGGCCGGCACCCACTCCGCCAGCAGCAGCATGGTGCACAGCGCCGTCACCACGGTGGCCGAGCCCAGCACGGTCAGCGCGTAGAAGCGCTCCTTCGGGTCCGACGGGCGGAACGTCTGCAGCACCAGGACCAGCAGGAAGAACCCGCCCAGGGTGCCCACCACGGCCGCCACACCGCCGTTGGAGTCCGCCAGCAGCACCGCCACGTCGGCGGTGAGCCCGGCCAGCGCGGCGAGCAGGATGCCCTGGCGGGCCGGCCACATGCCGTTCAGCCGGAACCAGCCGGCCGCCGTCAGCAGCTGCAGCAGCGCGACCACCAGGGCCAGCGCCACCTGGCCCAGCGCGGCGCCGCCGGCCAGCAGCGCGGCCACGCCGGCCGTGATCAGGGCGGGCTGCAGGCCCGGGTCGATGATCGGCGAACCGGTCCGGCCGCGCGGGGCGGCGGCGGGCGGCGGGGCGACCGGCAGCGGCTGCGCCGGGGCGGCCGCGTACGGCTGGGCACCGGGAGCGCCGGGCATGCCGGGCACCTGGCCGGGCAACGGGGCGGTCGGGCGCTTGAGCGTCATGGTCGGCGGGTCGAAGCCGGGCCCGGCAGGGGCCGCGGGAGCCGCGGGCGGCATGGGCGCCGCGGACGCGGCGGCCTGCTGCGGGGCGGGCTGCGGCGCCGGGGCCCGGTGCCGCGCCCGGGTCGGCTGCTGCTGGTACGGCTGCTGCTGCGGGAACGGCTGCTGCTGCACCGGCGGCCGTCCGAGGTGCTGCGGCGGGGCTACCGGCATCGCACCGGAGACCGTGACCGGCGGCAGCAGCGTGGTGGCCGCCGCGTCGTCCATCGGCGGGACGGGCGGGAGCAGCGTGGTCGCGGCCGCGTCGTCCATCGGGGGCACCGGCGGCAGCAGCGTGGTCGCGGCCGCGTCGTCCATCGGCGGGACGGGCGGGAGCAGCGTGGTGGCCGCCGCGTCGTCCATCGGGGGCACCGGCGGCAGCAGCGTGGTCGCCGCCTCGTCGTCCACCGGATAGCCGAACGGGTGCGGCTGCGGGTGGTGCTGCCCGTACTGCGGGTGCGGATAGGGCTGCTGGGGCTGCTGGGGCTGCTGCGGCCAGTTGCCGTAGCCGCCGTGGTTCGGGTTGTTCATGTCCGTCACGCCGCTCAGCCTCCCGCGAACGGCGGGAGGACCTCGACCGTCCCGCCCTCGGTCAGGGCGACGGTCACGTGGTCCCGGCCGCCCACCTGGGCGCCGTCGACCAGGTACGAGCAGTGCCCGAGCAGCTGGACGAGCTTCGGCCGGTCCGCGTGCCGCTCCTTGGCCGCCGCCAGCGCCTCCGCCAGGGTCACCGCCTCGTACGGCTCCTCGGCCAGCCCGGCCTCGGACTTCGCCGCCGCCCAGTAGCGGATCGTCCCGCGCACCCGGGCGCCGCTCGCGGGCTCGGTGGTCGCGCCCATCGGGCCACCCCTTCCGTTCGTCCTCGCCCGGCCCCGGTGACCCGGTCCGGCTCGCCACCGGCGCGGCCGCCCGACCACCCGAACGATGGACCCGCGCAGCGCCGCCGATGTGCGTCCCATGATGGCGTGTCCGCCGTCGCGACCGGCAATCGCCCTGGCCGGACGGGTGCGCGACGGCGCTCGAAGCTGTGTCCAGGCTCACCCGGCGCGCGCCCGGATTGGGCGAACCGCCGGATTCGCGCACTCCCGGCACGGGAGCGGGTCGGCTATCCTCGACCACCAAGAGGGATCCGGGCAGAGTCGCCCCCGGGTCCTTTTGTGCTTTCAGGACGCCAGTACGGACGTTCTTTCGATTCGTCGGCCCACCCCCGGCGCGTCGCAGGAACCGCCCCGCCTCTCGCGGCACAAGGACGTGCCGGGCCGGCGGGGTGTCGTCACCCGGCGCCGGGCCGCCACCCGGTACCGGACCTGACCGGAGGGTTCGCGGGATGAACAGGGCAGAAGCGTTGCGCCAGGGGTTGCGGGACCCCCGGTGCGCTGTCCGCACCCCCGGCGCCCACCCGGAACGCGTCCTCCCCCTCACCCCCGCGTCGCCCGCTGCCGCCCCTCCGGGGACGATCCCCCAGCCTCCGGCCGGGGGGACCCCCATCGCGCGACGCCCCGTCGATCGTGCGCCATTCGGCTGTGGCGGCAGCTGTAACGCGACCACGACGACCCGGAAAGGGGACCACCGGGTATGAGTTCTCTCCTCCTCCTCACCAATGCGCTGCAACCGTCAGCGGAAGTACTGCCGGCCCTCGGCCTGCTGCTGCACAACGTCCGGGTGGCCCCCGCCGAGGGGTCCGCCCTGGTGGACACCCCCAGTGCGGACGTCATCCTGGTCGACGGGCGGCGCGATCTGCCGCAGATCCGCAGCCTGTGCCAGCTGCTGCGCTCCACCGGCATCGGCTGCCCGCTGATCCTGGTGGTCACCGAGGGCGGCCTGGCCGCCGTGACCGCCGAGTGGGGCATCGACGACGTCCTGCTGGACACCGCCGGCCCGGCCGAGGTCGAGGCCCGGCTGCGGCTCGCGCTCGGCCGGCTCCAGGTCGCCGTCGACGACAGCCCGATGGAGATCCGCAACGGCGACCTCTCGGTCGACGAGGCCACCTACTCCGCCAAGCTCAAGGGCCGGGCGCTCGACCTCACCTTCAAGGAGTTCGAGCTGCTCAAGTACCTCGCCCAGCACCCCGGCCGGGTATTCACCCGGGCGCAGCTGCTGCAGGAGGTCTGGGGCTACGACTACTTCGGCGGCACCCGGACCGTGGACGTCCACGTCCGGCGGCTGCGCGCCAAGCTCGGCGTCGAGCACGAGCAGCTGATCGGCACCGTGCGCAACGTCGGCTACCGCTTCGTCGTCCCGGAGAAGCCCGAGAAGGGCGAGCGTCCCGAGCTCGCCCAGCGCCCCTCCGCGCCGCTGGAGGCCTGACCCCGGCGCCGGGCGGGCCGTCCCGCCCGGCTCGTCCGGATTGCGCCCGGTGTGCCCCCGAGGCGGCCCCAGGTCCCACTGCCGCCCCGGGGGCCACACGCGTAGACTCCCCCCGTGGCCAAGGTGACGCGCGACGATGTAGCCCGACTGGCTGGGACCTCGACCGCGGTCGTCAGCTACGTGATCAACAACGGGCCGCGCCCGGTCGCGCCCGCGACCCGGGAGAAGGTCCTCGCGGCGATCGAGCAGCTCGGCTACCGGCCGAACAGCGTCGCCCAGGCGATGGCCTCCCGTCGGACCAACCTGATCGGCATGGTCGTCCCGGACGCCCGCCAGCCCTTCTTCGCCGAGATGGCGCACGCCGTGGAACGGGCCGCCTCCGAGCGCGGCAAGCTCGTGCTGATCGGCAACTCCGACTACGTGGACGACCGCGAGGTCCACTACGTCCGCGCCTTCCTCGGCATGCGGGTCTCCGGCCTGATCCTGGTCAGCCAGGGCCCCTCGCAGCGCGCCGCCGAGGAGTTCGCCGCGATGGAGGGGGCGAAGGTGGTGCTGCTGCACCGCCGGCCCGAGGCGATCGACGACGTCGCGGTGGTCACCGACGACGTGGGCGGCGCCGAGGCCGTCGTCCGCCACCTGCTGGAGGTGCACGGGCACCCGTACGTCGCCTGCTTCGGCGGCCCGGTCGACTCCCCGGCCCCCGGCGACCCGGTCATCGACCACGTCGAGGGCTGGCAGCGCGCCATGGACGCGCACGGCGTCCCCACCGAGCCGCACCTGATCGACGCGCCCTTCCACCGCTACGGCGCCTACGACGTCGCGCTCGGCCTGCTGAGCTCGCCGGACCGGCCCCGGGCGATCTTCTGCTCCACCGACGACCAGGCCATCGGCGTGCTGCGGGCCGCCCGCGAGGTCGGTCTGCGCGTCCCGGAGGACCTCGCGGTGGCCGGCTTCGACGACGTGCCCGAGGCCGCGCTCGCCGACCCGCCGCTGACCACCGTCGCCTCCGACCGCGACGCGATGGCCCGGGCCGCCGTGGACCTGGTGCTGGACGACTCGCTGATGGTCCCCGGCTCGGACACCGAGCGGGTCCGCAAATTCCCGTCCCGCCTGGTCATCCGCCGTTCCTGCGGCTGCGACGGAGCGGCCCCCGGCCGAGCCTCGGCGGAATAGTCGATTCCGCTCCGAAGGCGGCCTGACCAGGCTTTATGAGAACCGAACGGGCTTCTCGGAGCCTTCTGAGCCGCTTCTCATCCGGTCCTCATCCGCCAGGCGGACCTTGGTCGGCATGAGCGAACAGCAGCAGCACCACCCCGGCGAGCACCACGACCCGTACCAGCCCCGCGTGATAGAGGGCACCGTGCTCGGCGGCGGCACCGGAAGCACCGGGAGCACCGACCCCCGCGCCGGGTACGCCTACCACGAGGACCACTCCGGCGGCAGCTTCGACGGACCGCCCCCTCCCCCGCCGATCCCGCCCGAGCCGCCCACCGTCCTCGGCCACCCCTCGGGCCCCGAGGGCCCCGACCACGGCAGCCGGACCAGGCGCGGCCTGCTGCGCGGACGGCTCGCCCTGGTGACCGCCGTCACCGCGATCGCCGCCGTCATCGGCGGGGTCGCCGGCGGGGTCGTCACCGCCGACCGGCAGTCCTCCGGCAACCGCGTCGGCACCATCGCCAGCCCGGTCGCCGCCCGCTCCGACGGCAGCGCCGACGTGCCGGCCATCGCCGCCGCCGTGTCGCCCAGCGTCGTCCAGATCACCGTCAAGAGCGGCAACGGCACCGCCACCGGCACCGGCGTCGTCCTGAACACCGGCGGCCAGATCCTCACCAACTTCCACGTGATCGACACCGCGGCCAGCGGCGGCCGGATCACCGTCACCTTCAAGGACGGCTCCACCGCGCCGGCCACCGTCACCGGCACCGACAAGAACCTCGACGCCGCCGTGATCACCGCGACCGGCGGCAAGAACCTCACCCCCGCCGTCCTCGGTGACTCCTCCGCCATGGCCGTCGGCGACCCCGTCGTGGCCATCGGCAACCCCGACGGCCTCACCGGCACCGTCACCTCCGGCATCATCAGCGCCGAGAACCGCGACGTCACCGTCCAGCTCGACGAGGGCAGCACCGGCAACAACGGCGGCTTCGGCTTCCCCAACCTGCCCGGCCTGCGCGGCAGCATCCCGCAGCAGCAGAGCGGCGGCGACACCACCACCTACAAGGCCTTCCAGACCGACGCCGCCCTCAACCCCGGCAACTCTGGCGGCCCGCTGATCAACGCCAACGGCCAGGTCATCGCCATCAACTCGGCCATGTACGCCCCCAACGGCGCCAACTCCACCGCCGGCGGCGGCAGCAGCAGCAGCACGGCCGGCAGCGTCGGCCTCGGCTTCGCCATCCCGATCAACGACATCAAGCAGGTCCTGCCGAAACTCGAAGCCGGCCAGAACCTGTGAGCCACAATCCGTAAGAGCCGGTAAGAGTCCGCGAGGCGGACAATTACTCCCAGCAGGCCCTCCACCCGACGAGAAAGGGCACCAGCCCATGACCCCGTCCGCCGACGACCGCACCCCCGCCGAGGCCGGCCACCCCTCCGCCCGGCTCCTCGTGGTCGACGACGAACCCGCCCTCCGGGACGCCCTGGAGAGCAGCCTCGCCTTCGAGGGCTACGAGGTCGCCACCGCCACCGACGGCTACGAGGCGCTGGAGTCCGTCGAACGCGACAAGCCCGACCTCGTCCTGCTGGACATCATGATGCCCCGGATGGACGGCCTCACCGCCGTCCGCCGGATGCGCTCCCGCGGCGACACCGTCCCGGTGCTGATGCTCACCGCCCGTGACGCCGTCGGGGACCGCGTCACCGGCCTCGACGTCGGCGCCGACGACTACCTCGCCAAGCCCTTCGAGCTCGACGAACTGCTCGCCCGCGTCCGCGCCCTGCTGCGCCGCAACGCCCTCGCCGCCGAGGCCGCCGCCCGCGCCGCCGCCGAGGACGAGAGCGAGGTGCTCGCCTTCGCCGACCTGCGGATGAACACCGCCACCCGCGAGGTGACCCGCGCCGGCAAGCCGGTCGAACTCACCCGCACCGAGTTCATGCTGCTGGAGATGTTCCTCTCCCACCCCCGCCAGGTCCTCACCCGCGAGCAGATCCTCAAGGCGGTCTGGGGCTTCGACTTCGAGCCCTCCTCCAACTCCCTGGACGTGTACGTGATGTACCTGCGCCGCAAGACCGAGCAGGGCGGCATGCCGCGCCTCATCCAGACCGTACGAGGCGTCGGCTACGCCCTGCGCCCTGCCGCCGGCACGAGCGCGTGAGCACCGTTCCGCCTCCCCCTCTGGCGCCGCCGCGCGCGCCCGGCCGCCGCACGCGCGTCGTCCACTGGCTACGGTCCCGCTCGCTGCGCGGCCGCCTCACCTTCCTGAGCGCGGCGGCGGTGGCGGTGGCGATCGCGCTGTCGGCACTGGCGTGCTGGTTCATCGTGCACAAGCAGCTGTACGACCAGGTGGAGACGGAACTGCGGAACGCGCCGAACCCACGAGGTGTGTTCCTCCACGTTCCCTGCCCCAGCACGCCCGAGGCGGCCCTCCAGAAGGTTCAGAACTCCACGCCGGAGGTGACCGGCGGGCCCGTCCCCCGGGACACCCAGTACGTCCTGCTGGATCCGACCCAGGTCTGCCTACCATCGATGGCGAGCAACGCGATCGCGATCCAGAAGGACGATGTCCAGGCGCTCCGGTTCAAGAACGGCCAGTCGATCATCCGTGACGGCCGCTACACCAACGGCGATCCCGCGATGGTCCGCATCTCCGTCGTTCGCCCTCCCGGTGCCCCGCCCGTGCTGGTGATGGTGGCGACACCGACCAAATCCATAGAGGACTCCCTCCAGGGCCTCGCCATCCTCCTCGGCGCCGTCTCCCTCGGCGGCATCCTCCTCGCCGCCGTCGCCGGACGCCTGGTGGCCCATTCCTCCCTCAAGCCCGTCGACCAACTCACCGACGCCGTGGAGCACATCGCCCGCACCGAGGAGGTCGGCACCACCATCCCGGTGCACGGGGACGACGAGATCGCCCGCCTGTCCACCTCCTTCAACTCCATGAGCACCGCCCTCGCCAACTCCCGCGAGCGCCAGACCCGGCTGATCGCCGACGCGGGCCACGAACTCCGTACGCCCCTCACCTCGCTCCGCACCAACGTCGACCTGCTGATCCGCAGCAACGACACCGGCCGCCCGCTGCCCCCGGCGACCAAGACCAAGCTGCTCGGCAACATGAAGGCGCAGATGCAGGAACTCACCATCCTGATCGGCGACCTGCTCCAGCTCTCCCGCCCCGACACCCCGAAGGCCGGCCCCAACCTCACCGTGGTCGCCCTGCACGAGATCGCCGGGCGGGCCATCGAGCGGGCGAAGCTGCGCGGGCCGGGGCTGGTCTTCGAGACGAGCACCGAGCCCTGGTTCGTACACGGCGACGCGGCCGGGCTGGAGCGTGCCGTGATCAACCTGCTGGACAACGCGGTCAAGTACAGCCCGCCCGGCGGCACCATCGACGTGCGGCTGCAGCAGGGCGTGCTGACCGTCCGCGACCACGGCCCGGGCATACCGCCGGACGAGCTGCAGTACGTCTTCGACCGGTTCTGGCGCTCCCCCTCCTCGCGCCAACTGCCCGGCTCCGGCCTGGGGTTGTCGATCGTCGCGCAGAGCGTGCGGGAGGCGGGCGGCGAGGTCACCCTCGGCCCGGCCGATGACGGCGGCCCCGGCGCGCTGGCCACCGTACGGCTGCCCGGCGGGCCGGCGCCCGAATAGCGGAAGAGCCCGAACAGCGGAAAACAGGACGGGCGGGGCGCCCCGACAGCGCCCCGCCCGTCCCTCAGGATCGGCTCACGGTCAGTCGATGTCGCTGCCCGGGCCGAGGACCTTGATCCGGTCCTGCGCCGGCGGCTTGAGCGGCGAGGCCGCCGAGCTGTGGGCCGCCAGGTAGGCCGTGAAGACGTCCAGGTCGGAGGCGCCGACGAGCTTGTCGGTGCCGGCCGCGAAGGCCGGGAAGCCGTCGCCGCCGCCGGCCAGGAACTCGTTGGCCGCGACCCGGTACTTGGCGGCCGGGTCGACCGGGGCGCCGTTCAGCCGGATCGAGTCGACGAGGACCCGGTCCGCGCCGGTCTTGCGCATGTCCAGGGTGTAGTGCAGGTTCGAGGACGCCTGGAGCACCTTCGGCGCCGCGTCGTTGAGGCCGCTGACCTGCTGCTGGAGCAGCTGGATCAGCTGGGCGCCGGTCAGCGTCTTGACCTGCATCATGTTGGTGAACGGCTGGACGGTGAACGCCTCGCCGTAGGTCACCACGCCGTCGCCCTCACTCCCCGAGGCCTTGTGGACCAGGTCGGAGCGGATTCCGCCGGGGTTCATGAAGGCCACCTGCGCCCCGCCCTTGGGTGCCGGGGCGAGCCCCTCCAGCTGCGCGTCGGCGATCACGTCGCCGAGCGGCTTCTCCAGGTCGCCGCTGCCGCGGCCGTTGATGTCCGACGAGATGTAGCCGATCGGGCGGTTGGCGATCGGGGCGGCCAGCTTCTCGTAGTGGTTGATCAGCTCCGTCATGTCCGGAGCCTTCTCGACCGTGCGGCGCACCACGTGGTTCTCGGCCTTGACCGAGGGGCGCACGATCTCGCCGGTGGTCTTGTCCAGCTTCATGTCGATCTCGGTGAACAGCCGGCCGAAGGAGGCGGCACTGGTCACCGAGCGCGGCACGCCGTTGGGGTCGGGGATGGTGCAGGCGTACGCGTTGTGGGTGTGGCCGGTGACGATGGCGCCGACCGCCGGGTCGATCTTCTTGGCGATGTCGACGATCGGACCGGAGATGCCCTGGCCGGCCGGGCCGCAGTCGTAGTTGTAGACGCTGCTCGCCGGGTAGCCGCCCTCGTGGATCAGCGCGACGATCGAGTTGACGCCCTTGGCCTTCAGCTCCGCGGCGTACTTGTTGATCGTGGAGACCTCGTTGGCGAACTTCAGGCCCTTGACGCCCTCGGCGGTCACGATGTTCGGCGTGCCCTCCAGGGTGACGCCGATGAAGCCGATCTTCACGCCCTGCGACTTGGTCACCCAGTACGGGGGCAGCAGCGGCTTGCCGGTCTGCTCGTCGGTGACGTTCGCCGACAGGTAGTTGAAGTTGGCGCCCTTGAAGGTGCGGCCGGGCTCGTAGCAGCCGTCGGTCGGGTGGCAGCCGCCCTCCTGCTTGCGCAGCAGCTCCGCAGCGCCCTGGTCGAACTCGTGGTTGCCCACGGAGGTGACGTCCAGGCCGAGCTCGTCCATCGCCTCGATGGTGGGCTCGTCGTGGAACAGCGCCGAGGTGAGCGGGCTGGCGCCGACGATGTCGCCGGCCGCGACGGTGATCGAGTCGTCGGCCGGGATCCGGGCCCGGCGCAGCTCGGTGGCCAGGTACTCGATGCCGCCGGCCGGGGTCGAGACGACCTGACCGGTGGCCGGGTCGACCTCCTTGACCGTGCCGGAGGACCCGGCCGGCGGCTCCAGGTTGCCGTGGAAGTCGTTGATCGCCAGCAGCTGGAGGTTGACGGTCTTGTGACGCTTGGCGTTGGCGTCGGCGGCCTGGGCGGCCGTCGGCACGGCCACCGTGCCGAACAGACCTGCGGCGGCGACGACGGCGAGCGCCGTCCGTCGTGATCTGACGGTGAGCATGAGGGGTCCTCTGCACCTTGGAGGAGCGCCGGGCGGCGGACAGCACCGGCGTTCGGGCATGTGTTGTGCGTGTGCAGCCTAGAGTCAACGCGCGTAGCTGTCAGGGTGTCGGACGTAACAAGACGATTACCTGCTGACGAACCGTCGCCGTCCGAGTGGTGCGCGGACCGCGGAGAAGCCGCCCCCGGCGCCCCGGCCGGGGCGCCGCTCACACCCCCGGCTCGGCCGCCAACTGCCGCTCGGCCCGCACCCGTTCGGCCACCGCGTCCTCGGTCATCGCGCGGTCGGTGTACACCAGCGGCCGCTCGGTCTCGGTGATGATGTGCTTGACCACCTGGACGTTGCCGTTGACGTCCCAGACCGCGATGCCGGGCGAGAGGGTCGGGATGATCTCCACCGCCCAGCGCGGCAGACCCAGCACCCGGCCGGTGGCCCGCGCCTCCTCGGCCTTCTGCATGTAGATCGTCCGGGTGGAGGCCATCTTCAGGATCGCCGAGGCCTCCTTGGCCGCGGCGCCGTCCACCACGTCCGACAGGTGGTGGACCACCGCGACGAAGGACAGGCCGAGCCGGCGGCCGAACTTCAGCAGCCGCTGGAACAGCTGGGCCACGAACGGACTGTTGATGATGTGCCAGGCCTCCTCGACCAGGAAGATGCGCTTCTTCCGGTCCGGCCGGATCCACGTGTGCTCCAGCCACACCCCGACGATCGCCATCAGGATCGGCATCGCGATCGAGTTGCGGTCGATGTGCGAGAGGTCGAAGACGATCAGCGGCGCGTCCAGGTCGATGCCCTCGGTGGTCGCCCCGTCGAACATGCCGCGCAGGTCACCGTCGACCAGCCGGTCCAGCACCAGCGCCACGTCCAGACCCCAGGACTGCACCTCGTCCACCGCCACGCCCAGCGACTCCACCGACGACAGGTCGGGGTTGCGCAGGGTGTCGATGATGTCGTCCAGCACCGGCTGACGATCCTTCACCGAGGCCACCACATGGGCGTGCGCGGCCTTCAGCGCGAACCCGGCCCGCTCCTCCAGGCCGCGCCCCATCGCCACCTCGATGATGGTGCGCAGCAACGACAGCTGGCCGGTCTGGGTGATCGCCGGGTCCAACGGATTGAGCTTCACCCCGCCGTCCCGGGCCGCCATCGGGTCCAGCCGGATCGACTTTATGCCCAGCGCGTCGGCGATCAGGTTCCACTCGCCGACGCCGTCCTCACCCTGCGCGTCGAGCACCACGACCTGGCGGTCGCGGAACCTCAACTGCCGCAGCACGTACGTCTTCTCCAGCGCCGACTTGCCGTTGCCGGACTCGCCCAGCACCAGCCAGTGCGGAGCCGGCAGCTGCTGCCCGTACAGCTGGAAGGGGTCGTACACGTACCCCTTGCCGCTGTACACCTCACGCCCGATGATCACGCCCGAGTCGCCCAACCCCGGCGCCGCGGTGGGCAGGTAGACGGCCTGCGCCTGGCCGGTGGAGGTGCGCACCGGCAGCCGGGTGGTCTCCACCTTGCCGAACATCAGGCTGGTGAACGCGTCGGTGAGGTTGCCGAGCGCCATGGGCGGCCTCCTGGTGCCAGCGGTAGGGGTGGACGAACGCAGTGGGTGGGAAAGCGCGGTGGGTGGACGTGCGCGGCGGTCAGCGGCGGATGCCGGTGGCGAACGGCAGAGTGTTGACGAAGGCCCGGTGGTGCTCGCGGTCGCACCACTCCAGCTTGAGGTAGCTCTTGCCGGCCGAGGCCCGGATGGTCCGCTTGTCGCGGGCCAGCGCCTCGGGGTTGCGCGAGGAGACCGTGATGTAGCCGACCAGGTTCACCCCGGCCGCGCCGGAGGCCAGGTCGTCACCGCGCTGGTCCACCCGGCCGGTGTGGGCCAGATCGCGCGGGTCGACCGTGCGGTTCATCTTGGCCGCGCGGCTGGCCTCCGCCTCGTCGTTGGTCTTCTCGGTCAGCATCCGCTCGATCGCGACGTCGGTGGGCTCCAGGTCCATCGTCACCGCGACCGTACGGATCACGTCCGGGGTGTGCACCAGCAGCGGCGCCAGGAAGTTGACGCCCACCGGGGTGAGCGGCCACTCCTTGATCCACGCGGTGGCATGGCACCACGGCTCCCGGGTCGCCGACTCGCGGGTCTTCGCACTCAGGTACTGCGGGTGGGTCGCGTCCAGCTCGGCCGGCCAGGCGTTGCGCCGGGACATCGCCTGGATGTGGTCGATCGGGTGGTCCGGGTCGTACATCGAGTGCAGCAGCGAGGAGAGCCGGGCCTGCCCCAGCGGCTGGCGCACCCGGATGTCCGCCTCGGCCAGCCGGGCACAGATGTCGGTCAGCTCGCGGGCCATCACGGCCGCCAGCCCGTCGTCGTCCCGGGACGGGCCGCCGGCGGCACGCTTCTCATGGGCACTGCGCCCCATCGCGTGCGCCTCGGCGGCCAGGTCGCGGGTGTAGTGCATGCAGGCCACCAGGTACGCCCGGTGCTGCTCCGAGGAGGTCGACACCATCGACTGCAGCTGGTCGTACGACTCCTTCAGCCAGCGCGGGGAGTCGTGGTCGCCGCGCCGCTCCACGTCCTTGGCGTGCGCGTCCGGGTCGGCCGGCAGGGTACGGGCCAGGATCTGCAGCCGGGTCACGAAGCCGTCCCCGTTGGCGACGTGCTTCAGCAGCGTGCCGAAGCGGTCGACCAGCGCCTCCTGGTCCTCCGAGTCGCGCAGGCCCACGCCCGGGCCCTCGATCTCGATCGCGGCGGTCACCGTCCGCCGCTCCAGGTGCATCAGCACCCCGACCTCGTCCGGCCCGAACGGCGCGGTCAGCCAGCGCAGCCGCCCCACCCCCGGCGGCGGGCCGATCTCCACCTCGCGGCCGTCCATCCGGGTGCCCGCGTCCATCGCTTCCGACCGCCACAGCCCGCGTCCGCTGCGTGCCGTCCGACGGTAGGTGCGGTTGATCTCCACCCACTTGTAGAAGGTCCGCTTGCGGTACGGCACGTAGACCGCCGCGATGGCCAGCAGGGGCAGGCCGAGCAGACCCCCGATCCGCAGCGGCAGGATCGGCATCAGCAGGCCCCAGAGCATCCCGAGGAACGCCCCGAAGATGATCAGCAGGATCTCCCCGGACTCCCGGTTCCTGCCGATCACCGCATTCGGGCGGGCCTTGCCGATCAGGTAGGTGCGGCGCTGGTGCACGTACGGCTGGGCGTACTGGGCACCGTACTGGCCGAGTGGTTCGCTGCTCACTTACCCGTCACCCTCCCTTCGCTGGATTGCTGTCGCGGATCGGAACCGGGGCCTGCGGCGGCCCGGCCTGCGGCGGTGGGGCGGGCGTCCGGCCGGCGTGCGCGGCGATGCCGGGCGCGACCGAACCGCCGCCCGCACCCCCGCCACCCGAGCCGGCCGCCTGCGGACCGCGGTCGCCGTGGGTGGTGATGCCCTGCTTCATCAGGTTCGCGGTGCCGTTGATCATCGCCGAGCCGGCCTGCACCGCGCTGGCCCGGGCCCGACGCATGTTCAGCATCTCGTCACCGAAGGACGGGACGAAGCGGTACACCGCGGCGCTCGCGAAGATCGACAGGAACAGGATCGCCAGCCCGGACAGCACCCGGGAGAAGTCGTCGTTGACCCCGGCACCGGTCGCCACCGCGCCCGCCAGACCCAGGATGATCACGATGATCGGCTTCGCCAGGTCCACCGCCAGCATCATCCCGGCCCAGCGGCGCACGTGCTTCCACAACTGCCGGTCCACCAGCCCCGCGTACACCGCCGTCCCCAGCAGCGCGCCCACGTACAGCATCGCCGCCCGGATCACCAGCTCGATCCAGAGCACCGCCGCCGCCAGCACCGCGACCAGCGACACTATGACCAGGATCAGCGGGCCGCCGCCGACGTCCCCCTTCTCCAGGGTGTCGGCGAACCCGCCCAGGTACGTCCCGGTGTCCGACTTCGTCCCGACCGCGATCGCCTTGGTCAGCCCGTCCGTCACGCTCACCACGGTGAACAGGATCAGCGGCGTGAACGCGGAGGCCACCACGGTCAGCCACAGGAAGCCGATCGCCTCCGAGATCGCGGTCGTCAGCGGCGCCCCCCGCACCGCCCGCTTGGTCACCGCCAGCAGCCAGAGCACCAGCGTGATCACCGTCGACACCGCGAACACCACGGCGTACTGCTGCAGGAACGACGCGTTGGTGAAGTCCACCTGCGTCGTCCCGTCGATCGCCCCCGACAGCTTCCGCACCACCCAGGCCGCCGCCTGGGCACAGCCCTTGGCGAGCGAGCCGAGCGGATCGGTCACGTTGTTGACGGTGCCGCTCCCGGGCAGCGAGCCGCCACCACTGGGCGGGGCACAGTAGACGTCGTTCCCGGGGAGCGGGACTCCGGGACAACTCGTGTTGGTGGCCGCGGAACTAGGGGTGGGAGAGGGCTCGGCCATCGCCCGGGTGGCCGTCAGCACTACCGAGAGGGCGCCGAACAGCACCAAACCCGTCACACGGCCGACGGCCCGCCTGACGAGACCCGAGTTACCGTCAGCGGGCATAGCGGAAGCCTCCGAACTGCTCGACGGCACCAGTGATCTCCTCCGCGGTCGCGGCTTGCTGGTCCGGCGGGACAGGTGCCGGACCCGCCACGCGGCTGAAATCGGTGAGCTTCCAGTCAGTCCCGGTCCACCGCAGGCTGAGGCTGAGCGTGAACCACTCCTCGGAGACGGGCTTGGTCGACTGCTGCCCGGCCAGTCCGAACAGGCCGTTGCACCAGACATCGACCTTGACGCTCTCCGCGGTGTAGCCGTTGCTCCTAGCCCCGACCGGGATCGTCCGGCTGACGAAAGTCAGGCCCTTGGGCGGCTTCCCCTGCGTGTCCACGCCGAACCGGGCCGCCGTCTCCGGCGAGAATCCCTGGTCCAGCCGGCTCTGCAGCGCGCCCACCGCCCCCGGGTCGGCGATGGTGGCGATGATGCCGTGGCGGCTGTCGGCGCGGAACATGTCCGCGGAGCCGACCGCCACCGCGTAGTTGGTGGCGGCGGACTGGGCGCCCTGTTCGGTGTGCGGGAAGCCGGAGGCGATGCCGTTGACGGTGGTGCCGACAGGCTGGTCGCCGCTGGGGGGCGGACCGGCGCCGGCGGGGGCGCTGGGGGCGGCGCGGTCGGCGGAGCCGCCGCCGCTGCTGCCGGGGTCGGGTTTGCTGCGGTTGGCGATGGAGATGGCCACGACGAGCAGGGTGACGACCACGAGGACGGTCAGCAGGGCTCGCAGCGGGCGTGACTGACCGAGGGTCGGCGGTGAGGAGGGCTGTTCGCCGACCGGCAGCCGCGTACGGGTGTGCGGCTGGTCGTCGGACAACGGCACGGCGGCCCTCCTGGTGCGGGGAGCCGGGGGCGGCTCCGGGGGCCCTCCGTCCGGGGGCGGGCGCGGACGGGGGGTGGGAACGGGGGTGGACTCCTGGGCGGGTCGGCCACTGGGGAGGTACGGGCGGGAACCTGTCCTCAGGCGGGCCGGCTCACTGCTGTCTGATCGTCAGATCGCCATGCCGTAGACAATGGTGAACAGAGTGCCGAGTGATCCAATGATGAACACGCCGGTCAGCCCGGCAATGATCAGCCCCTTGCCCTGTTCGGCGCCGAAGCTGTCACGCATCGCGGTCGCACCGATCCGCTGTTTGGCGGCACCCCAGACCGCGATGCCGAGGCAGGCGAGGATGGCGACGGCCATGATGACCTCGACCATCACCCGGGCCTCCGACCCGAGGCTCGCGAACGGCCCCCAGTCCGGGGCGATTCCGCCGATGATGGTGTCGATGCTCGGCTTCTTGGGTGGATCGTCGGCCAGGTGGCCGACCGCATAGGTGTGCACGCTGCTCAGATTCATTTCCATCTCACCGCCCGATCAGGCAAATTCAAGGGCCCTGACCCCGCCCGCGCGAAGGGTCGGTGCCTATTCTTGGCCAGATCTGATGTCGACTTGGCTACTTCTCGCGTATTGGTCGTGAGGCACCGGACACGTACGCGAGGATGTCCACCGTACGAAGGATAGCGCTCACTCTTTGTATCTCTGATGATTGCGGTGAGCAACGCCTTCCGGGACACTTCGACTGACGATTCGTCGGGATGGTGCTGATGGTACTCCGGAAGGCCGGTACGGCCGCCGCCGCTGCGGGAGTTGTCGCGTTCGGGTTCGTCGGTCTGGTGACGATGGGGACCTATGCGGCGAGTGGGACGCCGCAGCAGTCGGCGAATCGTTCCGTCCTCTCTCCGGGAACCGTTCCGGCCGCCTACCAGGACGCGATCCAGAAGTGGGGATCGATCTGCCCGGAGATCTCCCCGCCGATGCTCGCGGCGCAGCTGTACCAGGAAAGCGGTTTCGACCCCAAGGCCCAATCCGGCGTCGGGGCGCAGGGAATGGCGCAGTTCATGCCGGACACCTGGCCGGTGTACGCCGCGGACGGCGACGGGGACGGCAAGAAGGACGTCTGGAACCCGTACGACGCGATCGCCACGGCGGCGGTCTACGACTGCGCGCTCGCCAAGGACGTCGCCGGTGTGCCGGGCGACCCGCAGGCCAACATGCTGGCCGCCTACAACGCCGGCCCGTACGCGGTGACGAAGAACAGGGGCATCCCGCCGTACAAGGAGACCCAGGGCTACGTGCGGAACATCCAGGCGATGGCCCGCAGTTTCACCGCGCCGACCGCGCCGGTCGAGGTCTCCGCGCAGTCGGCGGCCGCGATCTACTTCGCGCAGACCAAGCTCGGCACGCCGTACCTGTGGGGCGGTGACGGGCAGCCCTGGCAGAACGGGCGGTTCGACTGTTCCGGGCTCACCGTGGCCGCGTTCGGCAGCGTGGGCATCATCCTGCCCCGGGTGGCCAACGACCAGTGGTACGCCGGCCCGCACCCGTCGCGCGATCAGCTGCGGCCGGGCGACCTGGTGTTCTTCGCGACGGACCTGAGCGATCCGCGGAGCATCCACCACGTGGGGATCTACGTCGGCGGCGGGTACATGATCAACGCTCCGCACACCAATGCGGTGATCCGCTACGACAAGATCGACACCAAGGAGTACATCGGGGCGACCCGGGTCACCTCGGACGGCGCCCAGGCGCTGCCGACCCGCAACGACAACGGCGCGGTCAACGCCCCGAGCCGTCCCGGCACGACGGCCCCGTCCGCGCCCGCCGCCGCCCCGGCGGTCGCCGCCCCGCCCGCCCCGGCGGTCGCCGCCCCGCCCGCGCCGGCCGGGCCGGGCCGACCCGTCGGGGGCGGCTGAGCCCGCCGTCGACCTGTGTGTGCCCTGTGGACGCTGAGTCAAGTTTCCATAACCGCGCGTTTCCGTGGAACGCTGTGCCCCGGCGATGACGTTGGGTCCGGTGGCCCCTCGTCAGCTTTCCGCGCCGGGCGGGCCCCGGCCGAAACGATCAGCTGCTGCGGACCAGAAGGAGGTGCGGCGTGTCGACGCCGCTTGCCGACACGACCAACCCCGACCTCGGCCTGCTCTACGCCGTCAACGGCCTGGCCAAGCGCTCCCCGCAGTGGCTGGACCACCTGGTCTCCTGGGTGGGCGAGTACGGCATCCTGATCGGCCTCGCCATGCTCGGGCTGGTGGCCTGGCTGCAGGCCAGGCGCCGGGCGGACGCGCCGGTGGCGATCGCCGGCCTGCTCTGGGTCCCGCTCTCGGTGGCCGTCGCCGAGCTCGCCAACCTGCCGATCGCCGCGATCGTGAACCGGCCGCGGCCCTTCGTCGACCATCCCGGGCTGCTGGTGCTGGTGGACGGCAAGGCCGGCACCCACTCCTTCGTCAGCGACCACTCGACCATGACGATGGCCGTCGCGGTGGCGCTGTTCCTGGTGAACCGGAAGCTGGGCTGGATCGCCGGGGGCCTGGCCCTGCTGCAGGGCTTCTGCCGGATGTTCATGGGCGTCCACTACCCGACCGACGTGATCGGCGGCTTCGCACTCGCCGTGGCCGTGGTGCTGCTGCTGGCGCCGATCGCGATGGCGGTGCTGGTCCCGTTCTGCCACGCGCTGAGCCGTACGGCGGTCGCCCCGCTGATCCGGGCGCCGGAACGCGGCGACTCGGCCCGCGGCTCGGCCCCGCGCGGCCGTCGGCGCGGTCGCGGGGCGGTGCGTGCCGAGGAGCAGCCGCCGGAGTCGGACCTCGCGGCCTGAGCGTCCAACAGGGGCCTCAGGAGCCTGCCAGGGCCCGCCGGAACCCACCGGAGCCCGTCGACGGGAAGGGGTCCGGTCCGGTCTAGTCCCAACGCCGTGTAGATAGAGCCTGCGGGTTCCGGTCACGGGTCTGGTGTCGTCAGGATGTCGATGCTGATGGTGGCCTTGTAGCTGGTCCGGTC